>CAZYOE010000005.1:0-35232 GCA_964648725.1 uncultured Pseudobdellovibrionaceae bacterium
AAGATACATCAAGCCCAATTATCAATAGGTTACACTTTTTTGATGGAGACCCGCTTTTTTGCCCAAAGTTTTTTCAGTTGTCGTCCATATTTGGCATTTCGTTCCTATTTCTAATAAATTAGCTATCACTGTGACTTTTAGCTGGGTAACTATATAAAATTATTAATTTTTTGTTGGCGAGTGATGTGGCTGGATTGGCATCAAAGTTGAAGTGTCTTATTGGTTAGTAAACGAGTGAGGAATAAAAATGAAAAAATCTAAGAAGACAGGTCACCCTAGCCGTATTGCAAAGACCCTGGCTATGGCGGTGGGAGCCCTAAGTGAATTAGCTTTGGTTTCAATTATTGGAATGAGTTTATCATCGAGTATTTCGCTCGCCTCGAAAGGTGGGCCATGTGCTGAAACCCTCAAAGAGACTTCTGTCGAAAAGATGGTTGAAGATATCAGACAGGAAAAGACTCTTGAGCAAGTTGAAAACCTCACTCAGGAAAATTGGCAAGCGACAAATCTTTATCTCACGCGCTACAAAGCGATGGAGGATGAAAGTGGCAATAAAATTCACTATGTCGACATTCAAAAATATTTCGAACAAGATAATCGTGGAGAACGCATTAAAAAGCATCTGCGTGACTCAGGCCTCCCAGAGGATCTCAGTCTTTATTTCAGGCCCGATAAAGATGGCTTTGCGGAAGAAGACATAAAAGTTTTAAGCAATGATCTTCTTGCGCCAAACAATCGCTACAATAACAGAAAAAATGCAGAAGTTGTTATAGGGATTCTTGAAGAGTTAGTATTGAGTGAGGTTAGTAGCTCCAAGGTTGCTGAAAACATTTTGCAACAGGGATTACAGAAGATTCACTCGAGCTGGCTTGAAAGAAATGAGTGGGCGATCGGCAGTTATCCCGAGCAAACCCAAGACCTCTCGGCCGACTTACAAATTACAAACGCCGCTCCACTGTTTCAAATGTTGAAAAATGTTTTTACTTCATCCTCGTCAGATTCACATCAGTATCTGCTCAAAGCAGTAGACAACATAGAGAAGAGGCTGAACAAGTCAAGATTGGCTCACTTCGGGCAACTTTCAATTGAAGATGCTTACCTTTCCATGGTTTACGAAAAAGGTTATAAGATCGCACTCGATCCCTATCTGGAAGCATTCTTTAATAAGAAACTGAAAAAAATTAACATGGCAAGTCTCATAGATGAAAACCTTGATTTGAATCAGCAAGGACAGTTGTATAGTAACCTTTTGCACAGTGAAATTTCTGAAAGCTTAGGGGTTTCGGGCCCTCTAACGATTCAAGCTCCTACGACCGATCCCGGATCTGGCGCTAAAGTGTTTTTAATTTGGAGAGGAGAAGAATTCGTTGGTGCACTTAAAATTCAGAGCCAAGAGGCGGGAGGCCTCGATGAGTTGCTCAGTGCCAGAGCAAGTCAAGAGTACATTAAAAAATTCCGCCCGGATCTTCATGTCTCAGAAATGGCTGATTCTGGATTATTGAGTGATGGTTCTTATTTTATGATTATAAAGCCAGCTAAAACTAACGACCTTGATCATTGGATCAGTAAAAATCTCGCTAAACCAGAGTTGGTAAAAACAATTCTTGATAAAGCCGCAAAAACCTTTGTTGATCTTCATGGCGTTCGCGATAGAAGTTCTCCACCCAGTAAAGGAATCCTAACAACTTTTAAAGGTAATGCGCTTTATGATTCCCGAAAATTGCGAGAATTTTCTTTGAACACTAAATTTGATACTTTTGTTCTAGGACTGGGTCTTCCGATGACAACTTTTGCGAAAATCAAAAAAGGAGTTAAAGCAAGTGTTGCTCGCTATGAGGATCTCCTGAATCAGTCGACGGACAAGTTTCTCCCCAGCACTATTCATGGTGATGGCCATGGTGGTAACGTCTTCTTTGATATCGGTGGTCTCTTAACAACAATTATTGATTTCGGAACTTTGACCTGGAGTTTATCATCGAAAGATGAGCCGGGCACAGGAGATCCTGCGAATGATCTAGGTCGAATGATGGCCCACTTGATTGTTGAGGATGTGCGGAATAATGTTGTCACGACTCAGACATTTGATCGGGCAAAATACTTGTTTGAGCGCTATGTGCATCATGCAGATTTATCAAAAGATTCACCTCAGTATGAAGTCTTGCAAGACTCCGTGCGCTTTTATATCAATCGTTATTTTGCCATACAGCTGGGTGATATTAAAGGTAAAAAATTTAAATCAAAAGTATTGAGTCACGAGAAATTGCGAAAGAACCTTCTGAAAACGTGGGAAGACGTACAGGAAAATTTTTAATAATTCTAGGGTTGCCACTTTTGTGGGTTTTGATGCAGCAAATTTTGATAGAGACAGCCAAAGCTCCCAGTTGCTGAGAGCGATTTTTGACTAGATTCCTTACGGTGTTATTGAATGACTGATTCAACGGCCGTTTTAACTGGCTTAGTTACCGATTTGGTGATTGCTCTAGCCTTTTTGACAACTTTCTTATTTGCGGGCGTCGCCTTTTTGGCTTTAAGGACTATTTTTTTCTTTTTACCCGGGGTTGTTTTTTGAAGCTCTTTTGTTTGCTGACTTGCCAGCTTTTGGTAGTGCTGCAAAGTCTTTTCAACCTCGTGAGTTGATTTTTTAAGAAACGCGCCAGCTTTTTTAACTTCAACGTTCCATTGTTTTTGTGCCAGAGAAAGTTGCTTTAATATTTGTTTATACTCTTTTTCAGCTTGTTTCAGAGTATGTTTTGCTTGCGGAACAATAGACCGTTTTACTTTACCCAAGTCATTGGCAATTTTGTTTAGATCATTTTTTAGTTGATCGATTTTAAGAGCTTTTGACCAGTCATTGAAAATGCTTTTTACAGTTGTTTGCATAGATACCTCCATGGTTTTTGCCAAGATTCCGCTGGAAAAGGTTAACTTCTTCGTTGCCTTCGCATCAAATCGAACTCAAAATAGACTAACTACGCTTAATTCGATTTGAAGCTCAGACGCCTCGAATTTGGCTTCTTTTCAGCAGAATCCATGTAGGTATCGCTAGCATCCAGTACTTTGTACAGCAACAAAAGAAACGGAATTGAGTCAAATTTGACATCTAACCCACTTAAGCACACTTTAATTCAGTCTGGGGTCGGTCAGAGCCACTCTCGGTTGTCCCCTATGTTGGTCTCGAAATTGGAGTAATTGAGAGTACGTAGTCAGATTCGCCAAAGATCGAAAATCAGTCCAATCGACGATAGCATAAAGGCACATACTGAGAAAATCCCATTGGGCAAAATCACCGGATTCTAAACGTTTGACCAAATAGGTGAGGGTATTTTCAATGCGTTCGCGGTGACTCACTTCAATGGGCGTATTCTGGGGAAATTCCACTTTTGAGCGATTAGCGAGAAGTTTTTGCACTAAACTATCGGAAAGGTCACTCATCGCAGTCAAAAGATTCTCGTCTGAAAGGCTCAGGGAGCGATGAAATCCCCTTCTGCACAGCTCAGTGAAGATAACTCTGGAGTCCCAAATTGTTTGTTCTTCAATCTGTAAAATGGGTATTTTAAGCAAGGGCGAAATTTTTAAAAGCTGTTGGCGTTCGTTGGGATTAAAAATATCAGTCTTTCGAAACTCGTAAGCTGATTCTGGTAATAAAAGTCTAAGGCGACGAACGAAAGGCGAAGTTTGCGATCCATAGAGAATCATAGGAAGCTCCTTTGAGGGGAGGTGAGGTGAGATTAGATCGATCTAGAGGCAGAAAATCAAGGGGTTTTGATTGACCTTGCCTGGTTCTAAGGCTATTCCCATTGCCATGTTTTCAGGTATTATTGAGTCGACAGAATCCATGATTGAATCGAGAGCTTTGGATCAAACCCGCGAGGTTGTGATTCAGCGGCCCTCGTTTTTTGATGACATTAAAATTGGCGATAGCATTGCTGTTAATGGTGTTTGTCTGACATTGGAGTCTTTCACGCCAACAACCATGAAGTTCACACTCGGGTTCGAAACGTTAAAAGTTCTGGGTTCAACGTTTAATCTTTGGCTGACTCGACCGGTGAATTTAGAAAGATCATTGGCCTTCGGAGCCCGAGTGCATGGTCATTTTGTGACTGGGCATGTAGAAGCCATGGTTCCCGTCGTCAAGAGTGAAGGCTTGGGGGATAATTGGCTGCTTTCTGTTCGTCTCCCTGCGGATCTAAAGAAATATTATTGGAAAAAAGGGAGTTTGGCCTTGAATGGAGTGAGTTTAACCATCAATTCGGTTGAGCATAACGACGTAGAGGTTTGCTTGATTCCCGAAACGCAAAAGCGTACGAATCTCCCTCAGTTTAAAGTGGGAGACTCTATTTGTTTCGAACCTGATTCCTTCGCAAAAGCGGTGGCTCAGGCATTGGCTAATGGCTTAGTTTGTTCAGGAGGAAGTGATGTTTAATACGATTGAAGAACTCATTGAAGATGTACGTCTCGGTAAAATGGTCATTTTGGTTGATGATGAAGATCGAGAGAATGAGGGCGATATCGTTTGTAGTGCTGATTTTATCACTCCTTCAATGATTAACTTTATGGCGGGTGAAGCCAGAGGTCTCATTTGTTTAGCTCTGGCCAAAGATCAGATTGAAAAGCTCGAATTGCCATTAATGGTTCGTGATGATGAAAATTACAGCCCCAATAAAACTGCTTTTACGGTCAGTATTGAAGCAGCTCATGGAGTTTCCACGGGCATATCTGCCGCTGATCGCGCCCATACCATACGAATGGCTTCGAGTAAAAATGCTAAAGCATCAGATATACATACTCCTGGACATGTTTTTCCCATTCGCGCTCAGGAAGGCGGAGTTTTAAAGCGAGCAGGTCATACCGAGGGGAGTGTGGATTTAGCGCGCCTATCTGGTTTGTCTCCTGCCGCGGTGATTTGTGAAGTCATGAACCATGATGGATCCATGGCTCGAGTACCCGATTTAAAAAAGTTTGCAGAAAAGCACGGTCTTAAAATTGGAACAATCGTCGATTTGATTGAGTACCGTTTGGCCAATGAATCATTAGTGGAAGAGGTGGGTGAGCCCATTGATCTACCAGGGCAAAAGCTGTGCTTGCGAACGTTTAAATCGAATATTGATGGCGTAGAACACATTGTTCTCCAAAAAGGGGAAATCCGACCAGATCAACCAACGATGGTGAGAGTTCATGTTGAGAATGCGTTGCGAGATTCATTATCAAATCTTATTTATTCCGAAACGTCTTTGGCGGCTTCTCGCCAAAAGATTATGGCTTCCGAAGCTGGGGTCTTAGTACTTTTGAGAGGCGTCGTTTCCAATAAAAATAAGCATGTTGAGCCAGAAATAAAGTCCTTATTGGGAGTCACCGATCGCACTCAAGCAATGGATGGCCGAGATTATGGAATTGGTGCTCAAATTCTTCGCAAAATAGGCGTGCATCAGATTAAATTGCTTTCAAGACGACCTGATAAAAAAGTTGGCCTAAAAGCATATGGTTTAGAGATTGTCGACGTCGAAGCACTTTAATACCATTTCCATTTAGTTCGTAGCCCACTTCTCCGGGATTATATTCTTCTGTAAAAATACCTTTTCAGGGAGCTCTCCCTAGGGTATTTTTTGAAGTCTTCGAGGAGAACTTCAAATGCTCATTGGTATTGTTACCGCTAAATTCAATAGCGAAATCACATTAGAACTTGAAAAGGGAGCCATCACTGCACTCAAACAAGCTGGTCTCACCGATGAACAAATATGGACGGTTAGGGTGCCTGGTGCCGTTGAAATTCCCTTGGCTGCAAAAGCTTTATTTAACAAGGGTTGTGATGCGGTTGTTACTTTGGGAGCGGTTATTCGCGGTGAAACAGCTCACTTTGATTATGTTTGCCAGAGTGTTGAAAGGGGCGTGACCCATTTAATGCTTGAAGTTGGAAAACCAATTGGTTTTGGAGTATTGACCACCGAAAATGAAGATCAGGCTTTTGCGCGAACGATTGGGCATCATGGAAACAAAGGGGCCGAGGCGGCGGTCACGACTCTGGAAATGTTAGAGTTGATGTCACAAATCAAAAAAGGTCCACCAAAAAAGGGCAAAGGCATAACTCTCACCGCTAAAAAATCAGTTAAAAAGTCTGCAAAGAAAGTGAAATCTAGAAAGTGAATTTAGATAAAGATCTTCAGGATCAGGAACCAGCGGTACCCGGGCCCGGAGAATTTAAAAAGCGTCGTCGAGAGATGCTTTTCGTTGTCTTAATTTCTTTTTTGTTTCTTTTATTAACATGGTTTCAAATCAGGCTGTTTGGTATCAGCCAAGAGTTGCCATTTGTTCACTCGATTTTCTTTTTTGGCCTCGTTAACTTTAATATCATTCTGCTTTTGCTTTTACTCTTTCTGATCTTCAGAAATGTGGTGAAAGTTTTTGTTGAACGCCGCGGGAAAATCATCGGCAGTAGTTTAAAGGCCAAGTTAATCGCAGCCTTCGTGGCGTTTAGTTTTATTCCCACGGTTTTGATGTTTTTGATTTCCGTTTTTTATATCAACTCAAGTTTTGACAAGTGGTTTAGCGTGAAAATGGCGGGGGTTTTAAAAAGCTCTCTTGAAGTCACCAATGCCTATTACTTTAATGCTAAAAAGCGAAATTATCATTTTGCTAACGAAGTGGCAACCCAAGTGGCGCGCTTGTCTTCAAACAAACAAATCAAAGAGCGTCTCAAGGAATTGCGACAGGTTTTTAGTTTGGATGCGGTTGAGTATTATCCGTCGTTGTTTGATGATCGAATTGTAGCCTTGTCTGAAGACCAGTCCATCGCGCGATTACCGGTTCTGTCGCTGGAATTTTTGCAGAAGGGTATTAAAAACCGGGTTGAGGCGAGCACGATTCACCAGTTTGGCGAGGGTAATTTAGTCAGAGTCATAGTGCCGGTGGATGAAAAAGCTAATCGGGGAGCCGTGGTCGTTTCCAGTTATGTTCCGCTGTCGTTGATCTCTAAAATGAATGATATCTCCTCAGCTTATGAGGACTTCAGGGATGTCAATCCGCTGGAGTACCCACTAAAATCAATTTATACGATCATTTTATTCTTTATGACCCTGGTAATTTTATTGGCCGCAACTTGGTTTGGATTTTATCTCGCCAAGCAACTTTCTATCCCGTTGGTCATGGTCGGGCGCGCAACCCGCAGAGTGGCCGATGGCGACTATTCTGAGGTTAGGGTGCAATCAGGCTCTGAAGAGATCGTGGAACTCGTTAAAAGTTTTAACCTTATGACCTATAACCTTGCTAAGTCAGAGCGCGAGGTGAGCGAAGCGCAAGAGCATTTGGAAATCACGCTTGAAAATTTAGATAAGCACTCACGATATGTGGAAGTGGTTTTAGCCAATGTGAGCACAGGAGTAATTTCCGTGGATCATGAAGGTCTTGTGACGACACTCAATCGTAAAGCCAGCCAGCTTTTAAACATCGACCCTACCAAATATGTTGGACGTCCCGTTAAAGATCTCTTCAGTCGAGAGAATTACAAGATGATCTTGGAAATTCTTAAGGTTATGCAGGAGCGGGGAGTAGATAGTTTACAAAAAGAAGTGGCGATTACGGTCAATGGCCAAACCATTCCCTTGCAAGTGACCTTGAGTTCCTTACGAGATGATCGTGGCGTAGAGGTTGGGCGAATTCTTGTTTTTGATGATCTCACTCCTATTGTGAATGCGCAAAGAGCGGCGGCTTGGACTGAAGTGGCGCGAAGAATTGCCCATGAAATTAAGAATCCATTAACGCCTATAAAGCTTTCAGCGGAACGACTTCAAAGAAAATTCGGCAGTCAAGTGGCAGACAGTGCATTTTCTGAGTGTACGAGTATGATTATCAAACAAACTGATGAGCTGCGCCGCCTCGTTAATGAGTTCAGCCAGTTTGCCCGTTTGCCAGAGGCTCGTAAGATCACAGCTTCACTCAACACAGTGATTGATGAAGCACTAGTATTATATCGATCCGCTCATAGCCAGCATACGATTGAATTTAAAGGTGACACTGAAATCCCTGAGTTTAAATTAGATCCAGAACAGATCAAACGAGTCGTGGGTAATTTAGTGGATAATGCCATTCATGCTGTCGAGGTGGGACAAAAAGCACAAGTTAACCTGGAGACACGATATGATCGGAGTTTGAAACTTGTGACGTTTACTGTTAGTGATAATGGTCAGGGGATTGCTCCTGAAGATCGACAGCGAGTCTTTGAACCATACTATTCAACCAAAGATGGTGGCACTGGCCTTGGACTGCCAATTGTAAAGCGTATTGTCGAGGATCATGACGGGTTTATCAGGGCACTCGGAAATGACCCCAAGGGTACAAAAATGGTGATTGAGCTTCCAGTCATTACTGCTGGGCGATTACAGATCTCGACTACACCGTGATTTTTTTAAAGGAAAATATGGAAACACTAGATAAAGCAAAAGTTTTAATTGTCGATGATGAAGGGCCCATCCGTCAGGTCTTATCGGCCACCTTGCAGGATGAAGGTTATGAGGTTCGCGCGGCTGATAATGGAGAAGCCGGTCTCGCGATGATGCGAGAGTTTCAGCCTGCGGTTGTGTTGTTAGACATCTGGATGCCAGGTCGACTCGATGGCATAGCGGTGCTTAGCGAGGCTCGAAAAGAATTCCCCCAAATTGATATAGTAATGATGTCGGGACACGGGACTATTGAAACAGCGGTGCGGGCCACCCGTTTAGGAGCGTGGGATTTTATTGAAAAGCCGCTTTCCATGGATAAAATCATCGTGACTCTACAAAACTTGTTGGCCTACCGAAGCGAAAAAAACGAAAAAATTATGCTCCTCAATCGTTTGCGCAAGAATATTGCCATTTTGGGTGAAGCCGCTCCGATGTTAGCGTTAAAGCAAATGATCGCGCGGGTTGCACCCACTGAAAATTGGGTTTTTATTCAAGGTGAATTGGGTTCTGGTAAGGAACTAGTGGCTCAAAACCTTCACTACCTCAGCTCAAGAGCAGGAAGAGTTTTTGTCGAGTTTTCGGTGAACGCCACGTCTCCCGAACTCACTGAGGCAGATTTGTTTGGTTATGAAAAAGGTTATTTTCCTGGGGCGGATAAAACAAGACGGGGCCGTTTGGAATTGGCTCATATGGGCACCCTTTACATCGATGAAATCGCAGACCTATCCGACGAAGCTCAGGCTCACCTCCTAAAGTTTATTCAAGAGAAGTCGTTGCGTCGTTTGGGTGGCACTGAAACTATTGAAGTTGACGTTCGCATTGTTGCTGCCACTAGCAAGAACCTAGAAGATGAGATACGTCAGGGCCATTGGAGTCGTGAACTTTACGAACGATTGGCGATGATAACTCTGAAGATTCCGGCACTCCGAGAGCGAGCTGGCGATGTTCCAGGTTTATTGAGTCACTTCGCTGATCATTTCGTTCGAGAAGGAAAAACAGCAAGAAAGTCATTTAGTGCCGCCGCCTTAAAATGCCTCCAAGAGTATAACTGGCCGGGGAACGTCAGTGAGCTGCGAAACTTTGTGGAGAGAGTTTATATTCTGACGCCTGGTGAATTTGTTGATGTCCATGATCTCCGTTTTGCAGGTTTGATGGTCGATGTGCCAAACACAATATCCACCGAAGAAGCTGGAACCTTCCGGGAAGCGCGTGCCGAATTTGAAAAACAGTATTTGATTCGCAAAATTAACGAGAATGGCGGAAACATTACTAGAACCGCCGAGATCATTGGGCTTGAAAGAAGCTACTTACATCGAAAAATTAAGTCTTATGGCATTGATGTTAAAGGAGAATAGTTTATGAAATGGTCACAGTGTCACATATATACCTTGAAAGAAGCTCCAGCTGATGCCGAAATCATCAGTCACAAATTAATGGTTCGTGGTGGCTATTTAAAGAAATTGGCTCCCGGAATTTATACTTACAGTAACTTGTTGGTGCGATCTTTAAGAAAATTCGAAAATATTATTCGTGAAGAGCTTGATAAGCGTGGCTGCACAGAGGTGTTAATGCCGGTTGTACATCCGGCAGCTATTTGGGAAGAGACTGGTCGCTGGGCTGAAATGGGTGCTGGGCTTCTAAAGTTTCAAAACCGAAACCAGCATTGGTTTTGTTTGGCCGCGACTCATGAAGAGGCCGTCACGGACTATGTTCGCCATGATTTAAAAAGTTACCGTGATTTACCAAGAAATATTTATCAAATTCAGACTAAATACCGCGATGAAATTCGCCCTCGATTTGGTTTGATGCGCGGACGCGAATTTATCATGAAAGATGCCTATAGTTTTGATGCAGACCAAGCTTCGGCCTTAAAAGCCTATGATTTGATGTATGATGCTTATAAGGCAATTTTTAGTCGCTTGGGTTTAGAGTTCAGAATTGTGCAAGCGGATGCCGGTAATATCGGTGGCAGCCAGACTCATGAGTTTCAGGTACTAGCGGAAGCAGGCGAAGACGCACTCTTGGTGAGTACTGAATCTGACTTTGCTGCTAACGTAGAAGTATGCCCTGCCATTGATCCTGATGATGTTGTGGTTTCAGCCGCTAAACCTTTAGCCATGGAGAAATTTGCAACTCCTGGATTAAAAACAATTCAACAGCTCAGTGAGGCGTTGAAAATTCCGGCAAATCAGTTAGTGAAAACCCTTTATTTTTCAGGCAATGAAGGCTTTGATCCTAAGGATAAAGGTCTTAAACCTTTTGCCGTTCTTTTGCGCGGTAGCGACGAAGTAAATCCGGTCAAAGTTAAAAACTTGTTGGGTTTAGTGAATCCGCCTTTGATGCTGACTGACGATGAAGTCAGAGATGTGACTGGAGCTTCACCAGGAAGCTGTGGCCCGGTGGGGTTGAATATTCCAATTTATATGGATAACGGAGTCGCTAAACTGGTTAACTTTATAGTAGGTGCTAATGAAGACGGTTTCCATTTAAAGAATGTCAATGAAGGTCGCGATTTTAAGGCCACTAAAATTACTGATCTCCGCGTGGCTAGAGAGGGGGATAAGTGTCCTTCGGGCCGCGGGACATTAAAGTCTTATCGTGGTATTGAAGTTGGACACGTTTTTTATCTTGGTACTAAGTACTCCCAAAAAATGCAAGCGACCTATTTGGACAAGAATGGCAAGGCCCAACTTCTTGAGATGGGATGTTACGGCATTGGTGTCACTCGTACGGTGCAGGCAGCCATTGAGCAATGCTACGATGCCGATGGGATTATTTGGCCAAAGAGTATAGCGCCCTTCCACGTTCACCTGTGTGCGCTTGATATCAAAAGTGAAAAAGTCATGGGACTGGTGCAACAACTTGAAAATGGGCTCACTGAAATGGGTGTTGAGGTTTTGGTCGATGATCGCGATGAACGACCTGGAGTTAAATTTAAAGATGCCGATCTCATAGGAATGCCAATTCGAATTAATATTGGTACTCGCGGCTTAGAAGCAGGTGAGATTGAAGTGGTCGAACGTAAAGGCAAAACCGTTCACAAAGTGGCGCCTGAAAAAGTGATTGAAACTGTTAAAACTCTACTAAAGGGAATGTAAAATGACTCTCTGTTCGCCTTTGAAAAATCCTCTGATCTTAGCTCTGGATGTTGATGAAGAAAAAAAAGCCTGGGAACTCATCGAGCAAACATCCAGTGTTGTGGGCGGAATTAAGATCGGTCCACGATTGATGTTGCGCTATGGACCACAGTTTTTGAAAAAGGTGGCGGAGAAATCGCCCGTATTTTTAGATATGAAGTTTTTTGATATTCCTTCGACGATGGTCTCAGCCGTGCGATCGGCATTCGACATCGGAGCTAGCCTTGTTACAGTTCATGCGCAAGCGGGTATTGAGGCACTAGCGCAGTTAGCGAAGCTTGAAGAAGAATATCGAAAAACCAATAATGTTAAAATTCTTTCGGTTACAATTCTTACAAGTTTTGATCAGAAAACCTTACCCACGATTGTCAAAGATCAACCGATTGATCGTCATGTTGATGATCTGGTAAGACTCGTAGTTGATTCTGGCTTGAATGGAGTTGTGTGTAGTCCTCATGAATTAAACACTTTATCGAAGTACAGTAATTTATATTTAGTAACGCCGGGTATTCGCGCAGAAGTTAAAGCCGGTGAGGATCAAAAGAGAGTGATGGGCCCGAAAGAAGCACTTGCTGCGGGTGCTACGGCTATTGTGGTAGGGCGTCCTATTTTGGAAGCAGCTTCACCCATTGAAATGTGCCATAGTATTCTTAAAGTGCTTGCCCCTTATCAGGATCGGTAGTCGGCTAGTCTGAAAAAGCCATAGGAGGATTTCCAATTTCGCTGACAACCTGGCGAAGCTTGTTAGCTTTTCTTGTCATCGATCGCTTTGAAAATGTCTCTATAGATATCGGTTATAACCGAAGTCATTCGACGGATGAGGAGATGTGAGCCTTCTGGCATGAAGGCGCCTCCAAAAATCTGCAAAGGTACATCCCCATCTCTGTCGGTTTCAATATGCTTAACTTTAATTTCAACATCCTCGGGCGGGCGGCAACTGAGCGTCAGCACACCCCGTATAACATCCCCACTAAAGATTTGGGGCTCATGATTTCTGAAAATTACGGCGACCCCGCCAGCACTGACATTCTTCATTTTTCCAAACGAACGAAAGGGACGCGCATTTAGATGGGTGAATTTAAAGACTGCGTAATAGTCCTCAGGAATCTTCAATCGTTCATTGGATCGCCTTTGAATGCAGTAAAAACGAGAAATAGGACCAATTGAAACGGTCTTGCCATGAATAATCGTGAAGGTGCCTTTAAAGAGATATTTGTTTTCGCCTACGACAAAACTAAAGATTGCCTGCTGAGGTGATTTCACTCGGCTGGAGCTTTTTAACAATCCGAAGATTTCAGTGAGCGATGATCCTTCTTGCTTAGGTTTTACCATAACCATCGACTCGTCATCACACTTTCCGACCATCGAAACGGAATTTGCAACGGCATACTCTAACGCCGAGTCAATTTCAGTGTTAGATAATGCCTGAAAGATTTCATCTCTACGGATTTTGGGTGCGGCCATGATATAAGTCAAACAAAGCTGGTACGGTTGGGCAAGAAGATTAGTAAATATAAGGTATTTATGGACTCGTCATTCAGGATTATAATTCAATAAAATTCCATTATATATAATAGGAGTATGGGGAGAGTTCCTCTGCCTAAGGTAGGCTGTAATGCCAATCGCCTTCTTACTATAGCGATGCTCAAACTGAAACCTGAGCTTTTTCCGTTTTTCTAGGAAGTCGAGCAAGGGATCGCTAGAAGTGCTCTGATGATAGTCTGGGTCGGTTGAATTTTCGGTTTGGCTACGGACGATGGTGTTTTGCTCCTCAGGCTCTTTATTTACAGCCTGTGACGGAAGTTCATGGGGCATGATTGCCTGAAATCCAAGTCCATCTGTCTTAATATGAGTCAGAGACCCTCCTAGAGTTGCGCACCAGCTCGACCTTCATCCAGTATAATCGGTCTTGGGTCAGTTTCCAAGGCTCCTCTGAGTGCTAAGCATTGTGGAGAGAGTTTATTAAGGAATAGGAACAAAAAACTTTATTGGCCTAGTTTGGAGTCAAAAAAAATAAGCTAAGGTGTATTTATTTGGGAAGCTTTTAGAACGTAGGCGGACCAAAGTGCCCTTGATTATTTATTTTCCGCATAGTCCGGAGCTATAAATTCAATTTGGTGCGGAAACCTATAGGATCGGTCTTTGTAAACGGGTGGTTTTCCAGCGTCGATATAAATTTTTTCCCAGAGATAAGCAATTAGAGTGGCGGCTCGAGACATGTGTTTCACTAAAAGAGGTTTGAATTTTTTCACCGCTTCAGAGGCTGGTTTCCGTTCAGCAGCAGCCTTTATTTCCATTCCTTTTTCCCGAACAAGGGTCGATTTTTTAATAATTGGATCTAGGGAAAAGATGATAGTTAAATCTTTGTGAGAGAGAATAGAGAGCTGTTTCATTGTTTCAAGTACCGAACCCTTTTGGGCAAGCTGAAGTTCCTTAGATGCTTTGGGAGCGTCTTTGATAATGTCAGTAAGAATATTGTAGGGTAGTTCATTGACTAAGTCCGACTCATAAAAACTATGAATCCCTCCATGATCTGTTTGCCAGCCGTCATAGTTGCTGGTGGTGTGAAGCGGCTGTGCATTATCTGCGACAAAGTGGCCAAGAAGACCCATCATGATCCACATTTGGTAGGTATCTTCATCCTCTTTGTTGGGTACAACAGTCTTGGTGGCTCTCTTTCCGGCATCGAGGGATAAACGGGCAAACTGATCAGCTCGCCACCAACTTGTTCCAAGTTCAACAGCCGATGAAAAAACTTCTCTCCCGGTCTGCAAATTGGTTTTTCCTGCAACTAGTTTTTCAACTTCCGCAAGCTGCAATGGCATAGACTCAAAGGAGAGGCCGACAACATCGGGTTCGAAAAAATGTGTTGGATAACCAGAATCTGTACCTTTGATGCTTTTCCAGTAGATATCGGGTGTGTTACAGAGATAGGTCATGGCTTGCACCTTCGAGATGAGATACTGCTTGAGAAGCTTATCTTTGATGAGATCAATCGCCGCTTCACAGACCAAGAAGTGAGCGCGAGCACCCCAGGCATAGACTTTATCGGGATGAGTCAGTGTAAAGGCTAACAGTAGGAATCTTAAAACTAAGGTTCGAATTTGAAGAGTCGGAAAACATTTTTCCATCGATCGCTCCAGGAAGTTTTTATTTTGATAAAGTCATTGGTGTAAGGATGTTTAAAAGATAACTCGAAACTATGCAAAAGCAAGCCGGAGAGGTTTAGTTGCTCCCGAAAAAAACGGTTATGGTGTGAGTCTCCATGCTTGATATCACCAATGATAGGGTGTGATTCTGAAGCAAAATGCCGTCTAATTTGATGATATCGCCCTGTCTTTGGTTCCACTTCAATGAGGCTATAGCGAGCACTCTGGTGTTTTTTACCAACGGCGTTTGGTAACTCAAGACGGGCTAAAGTTTTAAATTCGGTGCGTGAAGGAAGCATCAGATCCGATGAGTCACTAAGTAGAGGTTTTTCAATAACGTTTTCGTCGGGAGTATAACCGCGGGTTACCGTTAAATACTTTTTAGTTATTGATTGAGATTGAATTAAGGCCTGCACTCTGCCGGCAGCTTCAGGCTGTTTGGCAAAGATAAGAACGCCACCTGTTGCTGCATCTAATCGATGAATAGGGTAGACATAACCTTTGATGAGGTTTCTGACCAAATATAGACACACTCGGTCCCTAGGTACTTTCCACTGTTTATTCTCGGGCGGATGTACATGATAGCTGGGTGGTTTATCGATGGCGACAAAATGAGGGTCTTCAAAAATAATTTGGATCACACTAAAAACAAGGTGAGTTTATGGAAGCCGGTGCTCGTACACTAGTTCCAGGGACTCACCCCAAAGTCCTATTTTCTAGCTTTTTTCGCGTAGGCTTTCTTCTTTTTAGAAAGTCGGCGGGCATGAAGCTTATTTGTTGGTCTTTTCTTTTTTGTTTTCATTGATTCCTCCCTAACAACTTTCATAGTTCGCTCATGGGACTATTTCAACCCATATAGATGAAGATTTAGATAAAAATCTGGTTCCCGTTGACTGTCAAATAAAAGGTGACAAAACAAAAGTAGTCACATCCCTCTCTGAGCAACTTTGTTGGAGATCTTTCGTAAAAGGGTGGGTATTAGACGTGACGCTGGAGGAGGGGCTTATGAAGCCATTAATATCACTACTTTCAATTTTCATGTTCAAACTTTCGGCATTCGCGATAGTACCAGATTTCTTGAGTCGATTTGAACAAGATCCCAATTCTGCGTCGAGGGAACTCCCGGAAAAAACTGGGGCGCGGCGGGTTGTAAAGTTCATCGCAGAGGAGATTGAGCATCGCGAATATGTAAGAGCGAAAGATGAGTTTCGGCATAAAGTTCTTTGTACAGATAGTCAGCCAGGGGACATTTGTTTAGACCAAAAATCTTTCCTGCCATTGGAGCAGTTTAATGAAGATTGGCAACTAAAGTCGTTTATTGGCGGAAATTACGAATCCAATATTTATAAGCTAACTTCCTATAACCAAGGAGCGGTTGCAACCATTCCTTGGGCAGGGCACTATTGGCCAATTTACCAAGGGGGGATTGGGGCGCGTTATGGTGATCCTAAGTTTCCTCGCTCTGAAAGCTTTAAGACCAATTATAATTATTATACCAAAAATTATTTGAAAGTCCCGGGGACTGAGCCAGACAAACTTGCTCGTCTATCTCCCGCAGAAAAATATGATTACTTGATTGGAGATAGACAGTGGAGTTTAACCCAATCTGTTTGGACTGAGGGAAAGTCTTTTTTAGATTCAATCGGTAAAGTTGAAACTTGGATGGGAATTTGTCATGGATGGGCGCCTGCGGCGTTTGTCTTGCCCGAGCCACAAAAGGCCTTCGACCTGGAGCTAGAAAGTGGAAAAGGAGCTGTGCGATTTTACCCTCATGACATTAAAGGGTTAGTCTCACAGTTATGGGCTAAAGCCAGTTTCAATTACAATTATTTGGGTGGAAGATGTAATGTAAAACATCCGCCTGCAGATAGTAATGGTCGAATTATAAGTACCAATTGTTTCGACATCAACCCAGCAACTTGGCATTTGGCCCTAACTCATTGGGTGGGCCGCGACCGACAAAGTTTTGTTTTAGATGCGACTTATGATTATGAAGTTTGGAATCAACCAATCTCAAGTTATAAACTAACATTCTTTAATCCCTCCACCAAGTCTCATGGGTCCATGGAATCGAGTATTGTTCCCTATTCAGAAGTGCGCAAGGATCCGTACAAAAAATACCGATCTGCCAATACTCGCTACCTCGTTGGAGTCATATCTGAAATTAAGTATGTGGTGGAAGAAGAACCCGATCAAAACAACTCAATCAGTAATCCTTTGAGTCGTTTGGTTACAGTCACATACTATTATGATTTAGAACTCGACCAAAATTATAATATTATTGGCGGTGAATGGTATCAGCAAGGTCACCCTGATATGCTCTGGAAGCCCATACGGGGAGCCTTGGCAGCAGCGATTGGCGAAGAGCGTCTACCAGAATGGGATGGATCACTGCCGGTGCCGGTGGACTTT
The DNA here is from genome assembly GCA_964648725.1 of uncultured Pseudobdellovibrionaceae bacterium. GTDB lineage: Bacteria > Bdellovibrionota > Bdellovibrionia > Bdellovibrionales > Bdellovibrionaceae > CAUJGP01. The sequence continues at coordinate 17,131 of CAZYOE010000005.1, forward strand.
TTTAAAGTTGGAATCTCTGCATCCGCTCAGAAAACACCTCTGTCAAAAATACTTAATAAACTCGTTGAGTGGTCTTTAGGGCGGCGCTAGTATCGAGGAGAGTCATTACCCCGCAGGTGTTTTTAGATGGATGATTTTTCAAAGTGTGAGCCGCTCGATGTTTCTCTCAAAACCTTTTTTCTAGGTCCACAGGCCGAAAACAGAGATTGGGTTTTGAGTGCCGTTCAGTATTTATTTCAACAGTGGTTTCAATGGCGGCAAAATTATTATCCTCTCGATGGGGAAGCAATCTCTTTGGAGAATCGCCATCATCCGGAGTTTATTTCTAAACAAAATCAGCTGATGGAGCATCTAAAAACTTTGATTCGTCGATTTGAAGATGAAGTGCCAAAGTTCACACCTAGATATGTAGGACATATGCTCTCAGAACAAAGTTTACCGGCTTTATTGGGGCATATTGTGACGTTACTTCATAATCCTAATAATATTTCAGGGGAAGCGTCGCGGGTTGGAATAAAGATTGAAAGAGAAGCGATTGAAGATCTTTGTGCTATGGTTGGGTGGAAACGGCAGGAAAGTATCGGGCATTTTACCTCGGGCGGTACTATTGCAAACTTTGAGGGTTTGCTCAGAGCCAAGAATCGCCATTATCAATGGCTGTCTTTAGGGACCTACTTAAAAGAAAAAGGTTTAACAACGAAAAGCCTCTTTGAACTGGCCCATATGGGTTGGCAGGAGTTTGATCGCCAACTTTCATCTATAAATCAAGCGGAATTTAGCCAATGGAAACAGGAATGGCTCAGTAATCCCATTCGATTTGCTAATCATGTCACCCAAGTTTTCGGCGTTAGCTTTGAAGGCCCTGTGGTGTTGGTTTCTCAGAGCAAACACTACTCCTGGCCCAAAGGAACTCAGTTGTTGGGAATGGGGAGTGACCGTCTAGTTTCCGTGAATCTGGATGAGCATGGTCGTATGGATGTGCAGCACCTTATGGAAGTGATTGAGTCCTGCCGGAAGCGCAACTTCCCCATAAGTTGCATTGTTTCCGTCGCGGGAACAACAGAGATGGGAACCGTAGATCCCATCGACAAAATCAGTTTAGCACTCTCTGATTATCAACATGAAGGAATGCATTTTTGGCATCATGTGGATGCGGCTTATGGAGGATTTCTTTGCTCGATGCGTGGCATGCAAGGTGATCATGATATGGCCGACTTACTCCACAAATTGGAGGCCGTTGGAGGTGCCAATAGCATAACAATCGACCCACATAAACTAGGGTATGTTCCGTATGCCAGTGGTGTCATCTTAGTCAAAAATCGTCGTGAGTATGCTTATCAAGAGATTCATGCTCCTTACATTCAGTTTGATCCGACCAAAGATGTGGGTTTGCAAACCCTTGAAGGGTCAAGGTCGGCGGCGGGAGCTGTTGCGACTTGGCTTACCGAGAGAAGTATCGGGCTCAACGCCAATGGATATGGTCGAATTCTTGCTCGCACCATAGCCGTGCGTAAACTGGTTCAAGGGCTATTGGCCGCCGCTGATCCACAATTTGTCATTCCCAATGGCCTCGATACCAATGTTCTTTGTTTTTCAGTGGCGAAAAAAGGCCAGCCTTTATCAGAGGTTAATCGTCGGGTACGTATGATTTACGAAAAATTAGCACCGGGACAGCGGGCAGAGTTTATTATTTCTAAGACGAGTCTACATTTTGCAAACTATCACAATCTACTCGAGCAATGGTCACGAGAGCATGGAATCGAAAAGGATTCAAAAGAAGTAGAACTCCTCCGATTATGCTTGATGAATCCATTTATCGTTTCAAAAGAGACCAATGTTTTTTATCCTGAAGCTCTGATTAGTGAAATTAAATCTGTCAGCGGAATTCAATAGAACTAATACCATATCTATTTAGTTCGTAGCCCAACGTTGGCGGCGTCGTCCGAGGCAGCCCTTCACAGAGGGGAAATCCCGCCTCGTGTGTGCCTTGGTCTACTTTCTAACTGAAAATGCTATAAAGCCATTTGTTTTTTAGGTGAAACTAATTTCGTAAAACCTGGATTTTTCCCTGTTCGCTAGTTCGCGAACACTTTGATCAGCAAAATATTTAAAAAACAGAAGTTTTAAATTACCTTCATGCTCAATTTAGCACTTGAAGCAGCTAAATAAGAACACATTAAGAAAGGATATTTATATGAATTTACGCCTTATTTTTAGTTTTCAATGGATCAAGAATCTTGGCCTTGTCTTCACCATATGTGCCTCCGGGGTCACTGTATTTGCGGGTCTTCAAAACACCTTCAAAATTAGGGGTATAAATAGTTACCCCTATTATCAGAACGGTAAAAGGGTTATTTCCAGAGAAATTGTTGGCAGTATCAACAAACACTCGTTTACTCTCTATCCGGATACCATATATGAAGAGAAGGGTGAGTTATGGGCTGGAGGCAACGTTGAATACGTTAATGGATGTTATTACTTTTTGAACCTTTACCTCAAAAAAGTAGGAAATGCTTATTTGGTAAAATTCAATGTCCCAATTGATCTCATTGATATTGTGGAACACACTCGTCGGAATCAATCTGGTAATTCCCGAACATACTTTGGATCAGCTAACGCACGCACCAGTAATGCTTTCGTGAGTGGAAGTAGTTCGAGTGCAGCCTACTCACAAAGTCAGGAGTATTTTAGATTAAAAGACCGTTGTCCCACTTTTAATGAAACCGGCACGTTTAGCTATATGGAAACAAATTTTTTGGAATAATTATTGCAGAGAAACAATCAGTTCTGTTGTTGCCCCCAAGGCATATAAATAAGGTATATTTATGATTAAACTGAAAAAAAATTACTTGCTCGGTTTACGCTACCTGTTTCCGCTTTTTATGGGTTTTGCTTTAACAGCACTGATCCCTTGCAGAGGCTTAACTCACGCACTCGAGGACGCGATTCTTATCAATCCAAAGATTGGCATTGATGATATTCAGCTGAAGCGTTCGAAAGCTCGGGTTACCCTGCTTTTGAATGAAATCAAGATGAGTGACTTCTATGCAACATATTTGAATCAAACGGGGTTTCACATAGAGACTTTCTTAAACCAAATGGAAGAGGTAAAATTTGAATTTGCATCTCCCAACAGCCCCGTTCAAACGGGTTCATGCTCGAAAAGACGTGGAATGAGCAACAACGCTAAGGCAAAAACTGTCACACTTTCACCTTATTTACAGACTCTTGTGATGACTACAGAAAATTTCGATCTCTGGATTTTTCATGAGATTTTGGGCGCACTTGGCGTGTTTGACGAAAACTACGCGCTGAGTACAACTACTTTCTTATTTGCCAGGCTGTCGGATCGATTGAGGTTAAAAGCTCTCGAGATGGGCCTTTTTGAGAATGTAACCGATCCTAATCAGAAAACCATGTGCGATGTGGAAAAAACTAAAAATTTGGTAGACGTGATTTATCATGCGGGTGGTGGATCGACAGGCGTTGGAGCCGGTGGCGATCCGTTGGGTCTATCCATCAAATTAAAATTATTGACAACTTTTTTGTCGAACCAACTTGAATCCGACATTCCCTCCACTAAGCTCGATCAAATACTTTTAAAGAAGATAATCCTGATTCCTGTTGAAATAAAATATGGAGCAAAACCATATCTGGTTAATGGCATCTCTTACTCGGCACCTCCTGACTTCTCTCTAGTCCTATTTAATGACTCTTCTTCAATGAATCATCCTATTTTACTAGACTGGTATTTTGAGATTACCTACCGGGATAATTTGGGCCTCCCACAAAACCTTAAAAGTCTGATTGGTAAGCTCATTGAAACTCTCAAACAAAGTATGGGAGATAGTATCAATAAACCTTATGAGAACTAAAAAGAATTCAAACGTCATCCAAATTTTAAATCAGGCTCTCCAACAGTTAAAGCTGAACAATGCCTCACTTTCTCTTCGAACTCTAGCCCGGCAGATAAGGATCTCGCCTTCCTACCTGAGTGAAATTCTCTCAGCAAAAAAACCCTTTCCTTTACAACGTTTTGATGACTTTGTTAGAGGTCTACGTATGGATGGACAAGCAGAGAAAGAACTTAAACTTGCTTTGTATAACGAACAACAAGAAACTGAGCCTGACTTTTTTGCCGACGTCATAGCAGAAGTCTTCCGGCATCTTCCACAAGAACTCCCTCCTAATCCACTTGATGCGCGAGAGGGTCTACCGTCAAATGTCGTCTCTAATTTGGATCGATGGTACTATCTTCCAATTTTGGAATTGTCGACTTGTTCAAATTTTTTGCTTGAGAGTGACTGGATCGCCCGTAAATTAAAGATCACCAAGAATGAGGCAGAGGAAGCCATCCGTGTTTTAACCAGGCTGAAATTACTCCAACTAAAGGATCATGAACTTAAAAAAATAAATCCAAAACTTCGCGTTTCCACAGCTAAGAGTCTGCCCAAAATAAGAGCCCATCATACTTCGATGATTAAAAAAGCCCTCGAAGCCTTAAGTCATGAACCTAAACAAGATGATTTCGACCGTCGTCTTATCACGGGTATCACCTTGGCGGTAAACACTATCAATTTGAAGAAAGGCAAAATTCGCTTAGAAGAGTTACTCTATGAAATCTCCGATATTTTGAGCGAAGGTGACTGTACTGAAGTTTATCAGCTCAATGTCCAACTGATACCGCTTACCGTTCGAGAAGCATCGTCAGTGGATCAAAAACTGAAGGTTTCCGATTCCCCCGCAAAAAAGTGAGTGAGTGTCCAAAAGTTCATCACCCCTCTGGCTATCAAAAGATCAGGCAATTACAAGCGAAGAGATTCCTCCAAAACCAGAAAAACCACCTTTCAACTCAAAGATTTAAAACGTATCGAGAGTGTTTGAGATGATGTTTGCAATAGGGAATGGCACCTTTTTCGCATGAGATAACAATTTAAAGACAGAACTCTATTTAGTTTTAAATTCAAAAACTTTAGAGCTTGAGGTTTTTTTTGGAGGTCACCATGAACGAATTTAAAATCAATCGATGGTTAAAAACATTTGCTAAGGCCTTGCCTAAACTATCCATGGTGATCTTGATTCTGGGTTCTCAGTGCGCAAGTGCGATGGTCATTTTTAGTGAGACGCTCGGAACTCCGAATTGGGTTGAATGGTACCGCAGGCTTACCCCCCAGAAACAAGATCAATATGAAAACTACCTTGCTGAACAAGGAGAACTCACAGATTCTCTGACGGAACAACTAAGATACCTTAGGGAAAAATACAGACTTGAAGGGGAAAAGAAAGCTCGGGAAAGTTTTGAGCGCACAGAAAGTCTTTTGGGTCTGGAAACTATTGGAAAAATCTTAAGTGGTCATCACCTTTTTAATTATTACTATGACAAGAATGTAGCCGATGATACGAAGGCTGAGGATTTTATCGCTCTCACGAATCAAATCAGTAAAGTATTTGATCAAGCTAATTTAGATGTACGAAAGTTTGTCTTTGGACCTGAGTTTACTATACTTAGCGTCTTTTGGCACTTCGCCTTTCCTGAGGATGTCAAAGATAAGAAAACCGAGGGAATTTTGATCGGTTTGGCTAAACAGCGAGACGAGGTAAAACTCCAGATTTTCACTCAAGGTGAACGTTATGGAAATTTTAGGAAATTGATTCAAAAGGCAATTCCACCACTCATACCCAAATTTAGCTACCGCGAAGGCCTTGAATTTCTTGAAGTGCCAATATATTTACCACGCCTCATCAGTGGAAATTATACCGAGAATGGCTATCCAGTAAGGCCGCAAAAAAATAAGGAATTAAACGTGGAACAGTTAGCTGCTAGATTTGTCAACTTGTCGAAGCAGCTTAGAGCTAGGGGCTTTACACATCAAACTCCTATCAGTCAAAACGCAGAATTGAGTCCAATTGATCAATGTGGTCGTTCCTTAAAGAATTAAATTGACTTAGGTAGATTCCTCTGAAAAAGGCTATCTACTTTGTTGCCTTCGATCGGGTGGGCGACGCTTGCGCGCCGTCCTCTCGCAAAACCGCGTGTACGGTTCCATACACGGCTTCTTAATTCTCGAATATTTCCAAATTCGATAGTTCTCCATATAGCTATGCCTGTCTCACTATAACCTTTTGCTAGGGGAATACGGGTCCAGTTTGCTGGCATAAAGGGAACATTTGAATTTTCATAGCCGTTCAATGAATCGTGAATGCCAAGGTGATCCGCCAGTCACCATGTTCAGTTCTGGATGAAAGGTTGTCACAATATGACGATCAGATTCAATCCAAGTTGGCGCACCATCTCTTTCGGATAGAATTTAAGACTTGCTCCCATACTATTGATTTTAGGTGCTCGTATATACGAAACTGTATAACCATCAATTTCCACAACGGACCTCTCAAGTTGACGTCCGTGCGCATTTCTGGTCACTCCGAAATCTAGCGAATTTAAAGATTTCCTTGAGCAAATTAGTCATTTAAACTAAAAACAATGTGTTTATATATAACAGAAAAAAAATAATCGTCAGCAAAATTAACGAAAGAGTAATAACTATGGAAATTTCATTTAAAAAAGAGATCAAACATAATAACCTCGATGGTCTCATTGAAAACGTCACCCAAATATTAAAGGCCGAAGGTTTCGGAATTCTCACTAGAATCAATTTTCACGAAAAAATGAAAGAGAAATTAGACAAGGATCTACGACCCACGATTATCTTAGGAGCCTGCAATCCCCAAATGGCCTATGAGGCCTTTTTGAAGAATACCGACATCGCTGCTCTTGTCCCATGCAATGTCGTCATTAGGGAAATCAATCAAAATCTTTATTCCGTCGAAATCATCAAGCCATCAGCATTGATGAAAATCCTTAACGATAAAGAACTCGAATCGATGGCTCTACGAGCTGATGAAAAAATTAAATCGGCCTTGGCATCACTCTAATGATTACAAAAAAATTGATTTAATAGAACCAAAAAAGCGAGAAAATATACTTCAAACTGGCTTAAATTGTTGATGGCCTTTTAATTTAATTACTAGCGACGAAGTCGAAAAAAAATAAATAAATGTAGCACATCCATTGCGCGAAGGTGGCGCTGGCTAGTTTAAACCGGGTAATCTATGCCGGTCTTCTAGTCTACATCACCAAAATGTGGTTGAACGTTATCAAGAACTTTGAGTCTTACATCGGCTATATCCATGCAGTCGTTCACTCGATTCGTATCGGCACAGATGGCTTTTACTTGATTTTCAAGTTCATTCCATTGAGTTTCGTTTTTCGATGCCTGAATTAGTATCTTATAACTCGTAAAAATGCCAAATTTTGGATTATTAAAAAGCTTTGCCAGGCCCTTTAAATAATTTCGGCGTGGACGGATTTCGATATAGTTGAGCTCACCGTAATCCATAAAAACGATGATTGAATCCAGTTCTTTGTCGCCTTTTAGATCGAGACTCCATCTCTCCTTCGTCTCAAAAGTATGGGGAACTTTCTCTGTGCCTGTTGCTCCGTGAGAGATTGCACTGATCAAGGTCAATAATCCCAATAATAAGAATTTTGCTGAACGTTTCATAGTGTACCCAAATTGTTAGCGGCTTCCAATAATGGATGCAGCGGATTGAACTGCGCCAATTGTGATAAGTCCTTCTGCCCACCACGACGACCAGTCTCAAACTCAAACCTAAGGTAATTGATCGCAGTCTTATTTTTTACGACCCTATATTCTCTGTTACATGATTTGATCGACGGAAGTCCCGTTTTGCTTTTGTATCCAAAAGCATTATTCACGTCACTTGGCTTCATTGAGCCAGTAAAAAAATCAAATCGGTTTCTACCCTTTATAGCCTTACCCGTATCGTCGACAACAAAAAAACCGGGATGCTTAAAAGTTTGACCATTGGGCAACTTGATCATTCTATCCTTCATACTTTCAATAAATATAATTTCACCCATTTTGTGGTATCTTGGATCGGCTGCGATGGAAAAAAAAGGTAGCAAACACTTTCCTGCTTTGCCAACCGCCGTTGAGCAACCCGCAGGAAGCTTTTGCGTTTTTCCATTATATCTTAGAACTCTCCCCTCGGATAAGGTCCCAGTTCCTTGCATTCTCACCGCTTTTTTAAATGCAGAGAGGCTTTTGAAGTCACTTCGGTTAGGCACATAATAAATCGAACTAGAAACATTTTGTTTAGAACTATTAGCACAATATCGAATTGGATAGTTACGGGCAATGGCATTGACAGCCGTAAGCATTCCAAGACAAAAGCTAATCAACGTTTTCATCCACAATCGTGGCAACCTTATATGGACCCAAGTCCTCAACATTTTAATATTTGCAATACAACTTACAGTCATAAGTACCTCATTGAACATAAGCTACAACTTCTGTGCCAGGTAGGGGGCGTTTTTTAGGTGTTGCCGAAAGCGTCGATTGTCTTTATAAATGATTTGAAAAATCGAAATGTCTCAGATCGAGACACGAATTAACCGAATCTCATAATGAGATTTTTTGAGAGCGTAAGTTGGCAATTCTATGTCAATTATTTTTTTGATGGAGAATCCTCAAATTACTTACTCTCAAATGTGGGTCTCCATCAAAAAAGTGTAACCTCTTAACAATTGGGTTTGATGTATCTTGAGTTTAAATAGCCACAGACCTGCATTATTTTTAGCTTAAAGTAGAGCATATTTCAATATCCGAAGGCCCTTCTTTGCTACGAAAAAACTAGAGTCTGCCGACGGTGCGATGCAAATGTCGTCTGAAAAATGGATTTTGCCACTTCAATTTGATCCTTGGATGGAATTGGAGTTTCGTCGAGTTCAAACGTTAAACCCAACTCTTTCCATTTATAAGCGCCTAACTTATGAAAAGGCAAAATCTCCACGCGTTCCAAGTTCTGAAATTGCGCGCATATTTCAGCAATGCCTTCAATGTTCGTAGGATCATCGGTTAAATTTGGAACTAACACAAAGCGCACCCAAAACGGTTTGGCCAACTTTTCAAGAATACTTGCCGTCTCAAGAGTAGGCTGTAAGTCCACTTGAGTGAGGTTATGATAGGTTGTAGGATTCGAGGATTTTATATCTAATAGCATCAAATCAGTATAAGGAAGAACCACGTCTAAACTGTGATGAGATCCGAAGCCAGAGGTATCGAGGGTGGTGTGGATTCCCTGGGAATGCGCAGCTTTAAATAATGCGGCCACAAATTCAGCTTGGAGGAGAGGTTCACCACCAGAAACGGTGATTCCGCCCTGCCCCCGATCAAAATACGAGTGATATTTATTGATCTCATGCATGAGACCTTCAACACTTGTTTCCTGGCCTTTGAGAGGATCTCGAGTGTCAGGATTGTGGCAATACTTGCATCTCAGGGGACAGCCTTGAGTAAAGATCACAAAGCGAAGACCGGGGCCGTCCACTGTGCTTCCAACTTCATATGAGTGAATACGGCCACTTGTTTTCATAAACCTGATCAGTTTCCTTACATGCTCTGGTGGAAAGTACGGTTAATTACATCCATCTGCTGTTCACGAGTCAATTTAATAAAGTTCACTGCATAGCCCGAAACTCTAATGGTGAGTTGCGGGTATTTTTCTGGGTGATCCATGGCTTCAAGTAAAGTATCTCTGTTTAGCACGTTCACGTTGAGGTGATGGCCACTGTCATGAGCATAACCATCTAACATATTAACGAGGTTAGAAATACGATCACTTTCTATGCGACCTAAGGCTGAAGGAACAATTGAAAAAGTATTTGATACTCCATCAAGAGCACTTTCGTAAGGAATGTGCGCCACTGACTCCAATGAAGCTAAAGCACCGTGAATATCACGACCATGCATTGGGTTTGCTCCGGGTGCAAAAGGTTCACCTTTTTTTCGGCCATCGGGAGTATTTCCAGTTTTTTTGCCGTAAACGACATTAGAAGTGATAGTTAAAACCGACAAAGTGGGATGGGCATTTCGATAAGTTTTTTGTTGTTGAAGTTTTGCATTAAATAAACGAACTAACTCAACGGCTATTGAGTCAACGCGCTCATCATTATTGCCATAACGAGGGAAATCGCCTTCCACTTTGAAATCGACAACGAGGCCTTCAGCATTACGGATGGCTTGTACTTTTGCGTACTTGATGGCTGACAGGGAGTCGGCAACCACCGACAAGCCAGCGATACCGCAGGCCAGTTTGCGTTCCACATCGCGATCGTGGAGGGCCATTTCCGATCGTTCATAGCAATATTTATCGTGCATATAGTGAATGACGTTCAAGGTATTGACGTACAATTTTGCCAACCAATCGAGAGTTTTATCAAAATTTTTCATGACGTCATCATACCCGAGTCTATCAGAGGCAAGACTTGGAAATGCTGGTGCAATCTGTTCACCAGTGATTTCATCTCGCCCCTGATTCATGGAGTAAAGAAGGGCTTTCGCTAAATTTGCGCGGGCGCCGAAAAACTGCATTTGTTGCCCAATCTTCATGGCAGAAACACAGCATGCAATTCCGTAATCGCATCCAAAGATAGGTCGCATCAGGTCATCGTTTTCATACTGAACTGAACTAGTATCAATGCTGACTTTTGCGCAGAAACGTTTAAAGCCTTCAGGTAATTTTTCTGACCATAACACAGTCAGGTTTGGTTCTGGAGCAGGTCCAAGATTATAAAGAGTTTGTAAATATCGGAAGCTGCTTTTTGTAACGAGCGGCACGCCTTGCTCGTTCATCCCACCAATGCTTTCGGTAACCCAAGTTGGATCGCCAGAAAACAGTTCATTATAATCTGGAGTGCGAGCAAAGCGTATCATCCTTAGTTTCATAACAAAGTGATCAATGTATTCTTGAGCGAGTTCCTCAGTCAAAACACCTCTTTTAATATCTCGCTCCATATAAATATCTAAGAAACTAGAAGTTCGGCCAAGTGACATGGCGGCACCATTTTGTTCTTTGGCCGCAGCGAGATAAGCAAGGTAAGTCCATTGGATCGCTTCTTTCGCATCCCGAGCGGGGCGACGCAGATTGAATCCATAGGAATCACCAAGTTGTACCATTTCTTTGAGAGCTCTAATTTGTTCAGCAAGTTCCTCGCGAAGGCGAATCACCTCTTCACTCATTTCAGCAGTGTCGAAGGAGTTAAAATCATTTTCTTTATCGCGAATCAGTAAATCGAGCCCGTAAAGAGCCACTCTGCGGTAATCACCGATGATTCGTCCGCGCCCATAAGAATCTGGCAAACCAGTGATAATCGCTGAGCGCCGAGCTTCTTTCATAGCATTAGTATAAACATCAAAGACACCATCATTGTGAGTTTTACGATATTGAAAAGCTTTTTCTAAGGCCGGATCAATCTTGAAACCATAGGCCTCTGCGGCTTGTTTCGCCATTCTAAATCCACCAAAGGGAATAAAGGCCCTTTTTAACGGTTGATCTGTTTGTAATCCAACGATTTGTTCAAGCTGTTGATCGATATATCCAGGTTTATGAGAATTAATTGATGAAACAACCGAAGTATCAGTGTCTAGAACCCCTCCGTTTGCAGCACGTTCCTTTTTCATGAGTTCAAGAACTTTATTCCAGAGTGCTTGAGTTCGGACTGAAGGACCTTTTAAGAATGTGTCATCACCAGTGTAAGGCGATAAGTTCTTTTGGATAAAGTTCTCGACATTTATTTTTTCGCTCCAGGATCCTGCTTGAAATCCTTCCCATTCAGGGGCCCATGATCTGTCAGGAATCAGTTCAAAGCGTTTCATACTTCCTCCGGTAAAAATGATTTGAATCAGTTTTTTTATGCTCCTGAGCTTGAAAAGTGTAAAGCCCCCAAATTGCCTGTTTTTTAAAAAATGATTTTTATAATTAAAATAAAGCTTGTAATATTAATGACATATGTAGATGTCTGTGCGTTATGATCGAAAAAATGAATAGCGATTTTTCAAATATGAATGGGCCATTCTCGGCAATAAAGGAGACTTAACTGCTCATTAATGCATGCTCACGTCATTGGAGAATCTGTTTATCACCTTAAATAGATCTGATCTCTTAACGGGTTTTGAGAGCACTTCTGTCATTCCAACTTGATAACATCGATCACGTTCTTCCTTAAAAGCATGGGCTGTTAGACCAATAATGGGAAGGTCATTAAGTTCGAGTTTTTGTCGAATAAATTCTGTCGCCGCATATCCATCAAGTTGCGGCATTTGAATGTCCATAAAAACTATTTGGTATTGGCTGGGATGCTCGGAAAGTTCTTCAACGGCCTCTTGTCCATTGTTGACGACCTTTACATTAGTATTACAACTCTTAAGCATTTCCCGGGCCACGATTTGGTTAATAATATTGTCCTCGACGAGTAGACAATTAATAGGTGTGGTTGATCTTTGCGTCTGGTCCCCGTCGTGGAGGTCAGAGAGCATATTGGACAAGACTGGCGAGCTTGACACCGGCACTTCTTTGAGTGGAATTTCAAACCAAAATGTTGAACCTTTACCGGGAGCACTTTCTACGTTGATGGTTCCTCCGAGGAGATTGATCAGTTCATAACAAATGGCGAGACCCAAACCAGTGCCACCGAATCGGCGGGTGGAGGTGGCATCAATTTGACTAAAGGGTTGAAAGAGCAGTTCTTGATCCTGTTTTTTAATGCCAACACCAGTGTCTTTAACTGAAAAACGAAGGTTATTTTCTCCCGTAGCTGAAAGCACTTTTTCAACATTAACCACAATTGATCCTTCAAGTGTGAACTTTATCGCATTGCTGACTAAATTCATGAGAATTTGCCGAATTCTCATCGCATCGCTAAAAATAATGTTGGGTAAGTCCGAGGGATAGTTAAGTTTTAGACTCAGGAGTTTTTCTTGTGCTCTTACATTCATTATAGATATGATCTCTTCCAAGAGTTTACGGCAATCAAAAGAGTCTTCGTTCAATTTAAGTTTTCCGGCCTCAATCTTTGAAAAATCTAAAACATCGTTAATAAGGTTTAGGAGATGCGAGGCCGAAAGATTGATTTTACTAAAATAGCTCTTAGCGGTCATTTCATTAACTCCATTCAATCCTAACTCACTGAGGCCAAGAATGGCATTCATAGGAGTTCGAATCTCATGAGAAATATTGGCTAAGAATTGGCTTCTGACTTTTACGGCATTTTCTGCTTCATCTTTGGCTTGTTCTAATGCTTGTTCCATTTTTTTTCTGTCTGCCAAGTCAAAAAATATTCCAATATACTTTGGAGCTTTGTTTTCTTCATCCCTTATGGCAACAAGACTTAGCCATTCGGAAAAGACCTCGCCATTCTTTTTTCGGCTTTGCAAATCGCCTTGCCAATAGCCTTTTTGTTGGAGGTCCGCTTGCGAGCGATGCAAAGTATCTTTGGAATTGATTCCAAGATAAAGTTTTCCAATGGGTGCCCCTTTGATTTCAGCCTTGGAATATCCTGTCATCTGAGAGAAGGCGCGGTTAATTGAAATAACTCTGAATTCAGAATCCAAAACAAAGATAGAATCTCTGGAGTTTTCAAAAACCTGCTCCGAAAGAAACGATTCTTGATTGGTTCTTCGGAGGCGAGTTTGTTCCAGAATAAGTTGTTGCTTAAGCGACAAAGTTTCTTGGGTGGCTGCCAAAATCTTTATTGAGGCTTCAATGACTTTACGAAAATGAGGATTATACAGTTTGTCTCTATTAATATTTTCCAAATAGAAAACCCCGAGTGTTTTACCTTTAACCTCAAGTGGGTAGCAGCCGATTGAAAGTGGATGATGGGATTTAATATATTTGCTTTTCTTCAGTTGTGGCGGAATGACTCCATTTTCACCCCACAAAGCGATGCCTGTGTTGATGACGTAGTTGAGTATATGGGCTGGTACGTCGTTTGCTTCACCCTCTGGATCCATGGCGACAAGACTACTAGAACTATGGCGATATATTGAGTGCTGGAATAGATCGAGATGGCCTTTAGAATTATAAATACCAATGATCAATTTTTCGGAATTGGTGAGGGCGGCGATTTTATCAGCGATAAAAGCGAGCTGATTATCTTCATTAACATCTCCAACTCTTTTTATTAAGTCTTCTAGCTCTGAAGGGTAAAAAACATAATCATCTTCTTGGTCAAAAAGTTGAAGACTAACCGAGCCTGGCAAATTTGCCTTTACATTTAGTAGCTGCCTTACTTTTTTGTTGGCTCCCCAGTGTCGGTAGGCTTCAATAGCATCTCTAAGGTAGTACTCTGCAATTTCGACAACGCGTAGTCGGTTGTAATGGCGAAATATTGATTCACTAACAACGGCAATTAGTGGAACGAAACGTTGTTCTTTAGCCCACTTTAAGGCTTTCGAATAATACTGAAGGGACTTGCCCTCCTCACCTTTAATAGTAAGATATTTGGCCTCCACTAAATAAAATTGAGCTAAAAAATTGGATGGGCAAGAAGTCGCCCATCGTTCGATCTGGTTACGGAAATCCAGGAGCAAGTCAGAATCGTCTTTCGATAAATCTTTTCCGGATTCAATACATTGTCGCAATAGGATGAGCGAACCGTAAAAAGAAAATTGAGTTGTTTCTAAATGCCATTGGTCTGTGGATCTGAGATTAAGAGCTCGCGTTAGTAAGCTCCGGGCGATATTGATTCTCCCATTCAAGTATTCGGACTGCATTTTAAGGACGTAATACCAAAACTTAAGAAATCCCATTTGACTCTGTCGAATTCGACTTTCCAGATTCTTATCAAGAGGCTCCTTTGAATATCTTGAATGTCGGTTTAAGCGGCCCTCATTAAGGAGGCTAATGATAAAAATAATCTGGCTTTGCAGAATTTTTTCAAAGTTAGGTTCATTTAAGGATCTTGCATTTTTTTGAAATTCGATCGCTTGAATATAAACATCTTCGAGTGAATCTCCTAGGAACAAACGATTAGTAATAGTATGGGTAAAGGCGTAACAAATAAAATTGATATCGCCCGAGTCCTTTCCAAAAGTAATAGCCTCATTCAAGAAAAATCGATTGTTTCTGAGCGATCGTTTATAGAGGCCAATGACATTGGAAAACAAAACTCGAACTTGGGCCTTATAGTCGCTAAGGCCAAATTTTTCAACGACATCGAATGCAAAACGACCCATTTCAAAAGCCAGTTCTGTATTGGGATTCGGCGATGAAATCAGGAATAATGAGAACCACAGAAAACAAGGAATGGCAGGTTCGCTGAATCCCGAATTCAGCGTTAATAATACTCCTTCTGTGGCTAGATCTGCCAGGACTGGGCTTTGAATAAAGTGAGCTGGCAATAAAAGAGATTTGATCACTTTAAGGGTATTTTGTTGGTCTTGGTCGTCATTGAAGGCGGGCTTATTCCAGAAATGTTTCGCCCAATCTGGAAAAGTTTCGCAGACCAAGCCCACTTTTTTATGTTGGCCATTTTTTTGAAAGGTGAATTTGATTCCACAGTTGAGTGCTAAAAAATCAAACCCAATCTTCAAAGCTTCAGCCATTTCTCCCGAAGTAATAAGGATATCTATCTTGAGAGTTAGGATGTTAACTCTTTGAGATAAAGTCAGAGATTTTAAATCAAGAATTTGAAAAATGGGATCTACTTTTCCAAAAGCTCCTGTTAAGTAATACAATTTTGCCAGATTGTATATAACATCAAAGAGCTTTTCCTTACTGAATGAAAACTTTTGGTAATCTAGAATTTTCAGGGCCTGTTCAAAATAAAAGATAGCCGTTGCATAAGAGCGAGCATCGAAGCTCCAAAGTCCGCACTGATAGGTATGATTGATAAAGCGCTCAAACTCATCGGCTGACATTGCATCTAAGCCTGAATGAAAATGCTCAACGGCCAGGTAGAGGTTTGAACTGTCGTTGGTTTTATAGTAGAGTTCCTCAAAAAATTTTGCCGCCTTCAAATGCAGGAGATCTCGTTTCTGAGGATCAATCGAAGTGTAGAGGACTTCTCGATAATGGTGATGCAGAAATTGAGCTTTTCCACCGCTCAAGTTGATGATGTTTTCATTCACGGATTTTGTGAGAAAATCGATGATCTCCTTGCGATTTTTATCTAAAAGGATTGTGAGTGTAGAGAGATCAGCTTTCATACCTAGGACTGCCATCATCTGGAGACAATGGATGTTTTCGGCTGAAAGTAGACCGATTTTGTCGCCCAAAATTTCAGTGGGGTTAATCTGATCTAAGAAGATCTCGATCTCTCGATGACTCCAGTCAAAGGTATTTTGCCGTATATTTAAGACAAGCAGATTCTTTTTAAGAAGCTTTTCGAGAGTGTTAAAAGTCAATAGTGGATTTCCGCCGAGCTTGTCATAAAGTAAATTGGCTAGCTGTCGAATATCGACTTCTTTGCATCGGAGAGCTTCGGCAATAAACTCGCCCAATTCTCTTCGGCTTAACCCTAAAGTTTCCACAATGGCATGGGAGGTAAAACTCTTTGCCCAATTCAAAAGTTGTACTGTAACTAACTTGTCGAGGGGAGCTTCCATTCCTGGCTCAGGCTCACGAACTGAGCACGAAAGAAGCATCGGTAAATTCGAATTGGACTGAAGTGTCTTCTGAACAATTAAGAAGGATTCTTTGTCGAGCCAATGAAAATTGGCAATATTCAGTGTGAGGTGCGTTCCATTGGAGGCAATGGTAGATATAAGGATTTCCAGCAGGGTGTGGATATAGTTTTGGTCCTCGGGTCGCGGCGTTGCTGTTTTTCCGGAGTCAATCTTAAAAAGAAATTCCAATCCTGGAACTAATTTATTAAAAAGCTGAGAGTTACCACCTATTAACCGATCGACTTCCGATTTCACCTTCTCAAGAAGGTCGGGAGACTTGGTGGCTAAAAGGTTTCCTAGAACATTAATAATTTCTCGAAGTCCTTGGAGGGGCAGGTTTTGTTTATTTTCTTCTAAATCTACAAAAACAAAATCGGACTCATAGTAATCTTTTACCAAAGTTTCGATGTAATTTAATAAATATTGTTTGCCACTGCCAATGCGTCCACGAAGCATAATAAAGGTCAAATTTGAATTCTTAAAATGATTATTTATAATGTCGCGAAGTAACCTCTTTTCAGTATTGAATCCACTAAGATGTTCTGGAAACTTTAACCCCCAATGTTTGTCTAAACTTCCGAGTTCAAAGTCTTCGATTTTTTTTGAACTTTGAACAGCATCAAGACAACGTTTAAGATCATATTGAAGGCTCTCTGCACTCTGATAACGATTCGATGGATTTTTCGCTATTGCTTTTAATATGATATCGGAAAGGATGGATGGAATTGCTTTATTGATTCTAATGGGTTCCCCGGGATTCCAGCGTCGATGGGCGTCCTGCCAATCGGTCTCTTTTTGGACGAGATAAGGTAGGGTGCCAGTTGCTGTAATATAAAATAAAATACCAAATGAGTAGATATCCGTTCGCTGATCGACATAACTAGAGTTTGATTTAAAGCGCTCTGGCGCCCAAAATAAATGCTGATTATTCTGGTGCAATCCACGATTAGTAAAAACGGTTTTAATTGATAGCCCTGAAACGTTATTGGGATCTATTTCGAAATTTAAACCATAGATCCCATTTGAATGAAGATTCTGAAGGCTTTCTAAACATTCGATTGCGTCTTGCAAAAAAACAGTCAAGTTTAGCTTTAACTCCATTGCTGACTCCATCAAAGCCATCTAGATACTTCAATATCGATTTAGAACAAACGTCATTTTCTCAGATTAAGAAACCTTTAAATGCTTGTGCTGGTGGGCAATTGACTTAGGTTAGGGGAGTTCGCAGTGAAAGAGTGTGTCATCTCAGCAATTTCCATACGATAGCCATAGCCATAAAGACTTCGTATTTCGACTCCTGTTTCTTTTAGTTTTTTCCGCAAACTAAATACGTGTTGATCGACGACTCGATCGACAACGTTAGTGGCATTTCCCCAAACCAAATCGATCAAATTTTGCCTGTTTAGAGCATCACCGAGATGATCGACAAAAACGGATAGAAGGCGGAATTCCAAAGTTGTGAGATCGATAATGGATCTTTTGTTGTCTGGTTCCTTTCGGTAAGCGCGAAATTCCTTTCGACAAATGATCACCTTACTCAGTGTCACTTCGTCGTCAGAAGAATTTTGAATGC
>CAZYOE010000005.1:35242-76716 GCA_964648725.1 uncultured Pseudobdellovibrionaceae bacterium
ATTAAAAGGTTTTGTAATATAATCCTCTGCGCCCATAGAAAATCCGGCAATCTGACTCTCTGTGGATACATCTCCGGAGAGGAGTAAGAACGGAATTGTTTTTCCATGACTGAGTTGGTTCAGCACAGAGACTAAATTGAATCCACTACCGTCAGGAAGATTAATATCAATCATGATTAAATCGAATTTCTTAACGCCAAAGTAGTTTTTTGCCTCGGCCAAAGAGGAGGCAGAATAAACTTGGCAGATGCCTTTTAAAATCGAATTAACTGCGAAAGTTACTTCAGTGTTGTCTTCTACTATTAATACGTCTGCCATAACAAATCTACCGTCCCCTTCGTCGATTTATTAAAATGACTTAACTAATAAATGTAATAATTATTGGGTATCGCTAATCTCACCACCAAGCAAATAAAGCTTTCTTCAGCTACCTGTGCTCGATAATACATTATTGAGGCGTGTGTGAAGCCTTAATAAATTCATGGATTTGTTCCATGTATCTACCACTGACAGGTGCTTAAAAGGGTGAGCTTGTTTGTTCTCAATCTCCGTCCCACTATAAATCACTACAGGTGTGGGTGAACTTTCTGTTTCAATCAGTTGGTCAGCTTTCGCTAAAGCTTCAACTCCCGTTAGATTTGGCATTGCAATATCCATGAATACAAGTCGAAATGGCCCTCGACGAAGTTCGCTAATGGCCTCTATACCGTCAGCCACATAACGAAAAGGTACTTTGGCTTGTTCTAAAAGCTTAAGCAGAGGAATCACTGATTGATATTCATCATCGACCACCAGCACCATATCTTCCGGTTCTTGCTCACTATCATTGAGTGAATAACGACTACCGACAGCAAAGAGATATAACGCTGCCATCAGTGGAAGAGCTATCGGAGCGATCCCAATAACGATCCATCCTAATAAAACTGGCGTGAGTGTTAAAACTAATGAGCTAAGAATAAGTAGTTCCATGGTTTCCCCCCTAGTTGAACGTCCTTCCCTCAACAACCCATCATGGGTTTTTATTTATTGGACGTACTTCGATTTGTGTTAAAGTAACATAGAATTGTTTTCGTAATGTTGGGCAAATGTTAAGTTTGTGATACATTTGCAGTAGAGATGGAAGTTCTTCTGAACGTGCATTAACTTATTAGGTAAAGTTAAGGCTCGACTTACATCTTCACCGGGCCCACTTTGTAGGAGGGTATTATGGACGATATTTCTATAGAGTTTGAAAGTCTCAATCATCGAATGTTGAAGCCTTTTGATTCGCTTGTTGAGAGCATTGTTGAATTTAATATGGAGGAAAATTCAATGAATTGCTCCAAAGGGTTTGAAGATCGACCAGTTGAAAACGAACAAGAAATAGTTCGAAGGTATATTGAGAAGTGTTTGAATCTTGTGCCTGACGCTGAAGGAGCTCAGGAAAGCCAGGTAGGGTTGCTTGATTTTATCAATCCTAAAAATAAAGGCCTGTATCTCATTGATCCTATCGAAAAGAAAATAGACCTCTTTTTCTTTGAACAGAATCCCGGTGCAATACCCTTGAAAGAGCTGTTAGCTAAGAAAGATTCAATTTCACGGGTAAATTCGGAAATGTTTGATGCACTTAAAACAGGTGAAGCCGGTTTGGATCACGAGTCTTTAGTGTCGCTTGCAAATATGCTGATCGATTCGTTGCCTGAGCGCATGAATAAGCTGGCGGCGGCGATGAAGCAGTCCTTGTGGGAGGAGATTAAAGGGCAAGCTCATTATTTAAAATCTAGTTTTGGTGTCATGGGACTGGAAAGGCTTTCGTGGTTGACTGCCAATCTGGAGCTTGCCGCTAAAAGTAAAGACCTTGATTCTGCCCTTGCAAGCTATGAATTAATTTACCCTGAACTCCTTTTAGCGGTTAGATTCTTGCGGAATGAGTTTATGGTGCCAGAATCAATTTGAAGTTAAGCTGTTTATAAAATCGATTGTTCCATTTTCAACTGTAGAATAGTCCGGGTTTAGGTTTGGGTCTTTCACGGGAACATAGCGATGCAAAACATTGGGAACTACTAGAGATACGCTCTTTGGGTGATGCGTAACATCCGAAAGGTGATTCATCGCACGGAAGTTCATAGCTAAATTGACAATGTCTTCGGCATTGGTGTTAACCATCATCACGGCAATATTTTTAAGTCTCTTAAAGGCCCATTCTTGGTTAGGGCCCATGGCCTTGATGTCATCAAGTATTCTTCCGGCTTCAACCGCAGCCTTGCTGGAGAGATAGCGTTGGTGTTCATCAAAGCGACTGATTCCAAGGAGTTTCATAAGAGGAGGGCCAAATCCAAACCAGGATTTACTGGTGATCCACGCTTTAAGTGCCGGCCAAGTTTCAACTTCTAAAACAGGCGCGAGTAAAATGATTCCTGCAACATGTTCAGGAAAACGGAGGGCTGTTCTGAGAGCGAGGGCTCCTCCTAACGAATGGCCTACGATAACTACTTTTTCTCCAAGTTCCTGGGTCATGGAAAGATCCCCCTCCACACTTTGATACCATTCATCTCTTGTGACGTTGTCCAGGGCCTTTTTGTTCTTTTCAAAGTGACCAGGCAGTTTCGTATTGTAAACGTTGTAGCCAGCTTCATAATAGGATTGGGCGAGATCTCGCATCCACGGTGGAGAGTTGTATAAGCCATGGATAGAGAGAATTGACAGTTTAGTTTTAATAACTTCCCCTTGCTCATTGCGATGAACCAGAAGATCAGGAGCAGTATCCTGTGAGATATCTCGGTTTTTATTGACTTGTTCCATCCATTTTTCAATGCGAGTTATTTTTTCAGAAGCAACAATATCCGAAGAAATTCCCGTTCGAGAATTATCTAATGATTCGACACAGGTGCCAATCTGCGCCAGTGATTGAAGTCCAAAGACAGTGAGGAACGCTATATTAAATAAAAAGTATTTCATTTCTAAATAGCTATTCAATTTGCATGCCGCCCTTAATTAAAATAAAAAAAGGGAAGTGTGGTCACACTTCCCAATACAAAATTTATTTATATGTTTGAATTTAAAACTACATTTGGCGCGCGCGCTTATCCACATTGAGCGCAGCTTCTCTAACCACTTCCGATAAGGTTGGATGGGCATGGAAGCTTCGTGCTAGGTCTTCAGCACTTCCGCCAAATTCCATAGCGACAACGGCTTCGCCGATCAATTCAGAAGCCTTGGGGCCAACTATGTGCACGCCCAGAATCTTGTCGGTTTCTTGGTGGGCAAGAACTTTTGCTTGGCCTTCAGTAAATCCAAGTGCTTTAGCGCGCCCATTGGCCATAAATGGGAATGTACCCGCTTTATAGGGGATGCCTTGGTCTTTGAGCTGTTCTTCGGTTAATCCCACACTTGCTACTTCAGGATAAGTATAAATGACGCCAGGAACTGTGTTGTAATTCACATGACCAGCTTGCCCAGCAATGATCTCCGCAACGGCTACACCCTCTTCTTCAGCTTTATGAGCAAGCATTGGGCCAGTAATGATATCGCCTATCGCAAAGATATTTGGATGTTTTGCGGTTTGGTAGTGATGATTTACAACCACACGTCCACCCTTATCGACTTCGACGCCTAGATCCTGAAGACCTAGCCCTTCCGTGTAAGGCCTACGACCAACAGCTACGAGGACGACATCGGCTGCGATACTGGTGGAGGAACTAGTCATTGATTCATACTTAACCACGATTTCTTTTTCTGAAATATCCGCGCCCACTACTTTTGTTTTAAGTAAGAATTTGAAGCCTTGTTTTTGCATGATTTTTTGAAAAATAGCCATCGAAGAAGCATCGCTGGCACCGCCAATTTTATCGGCGAATTCAATGAAAGTCACATCAGCACCGAGGCGGCTCCAAACACTTCCCATTTCAAGCCCGATAACACCGGCACCAATGATAACCATCCTTTTTGGAACAGACTTTAACGAAAGTGCTCCAGTTGAGGAAACCACGCGCTTTTCATCGAATTTTAAAAAGGGCAACTCAATGGCAGAACTTCCAGTAGCCAAAACAATATTTCGTGTGGTGACGACTGGCTTGAGTCCGTTAGCCATTGTCACTTCAATCTGATTTGGGTCGAGAACGCGACCAACACCATTAAAGGTGGTGATTTTGTTTTTCTTCATCAAGAAGGCAATACCCTGGGTCAGATCTTTTACAATTTTATCTTTTCGATCGAGCATTGTGGGAAGGTTTAGTTTAACGCCTTCGAGTTCGATACCATGATTGTTAAAATCATGTTTAGCAGCAGCAAAATGCTCGGAAGATTCAAGTAATGCTTTGGATGGGATACAGCCAACATTTAAACAAGTGCCACCAAACGTTTTTTCTTTTTCGATGATAGCGGTTTTCAAACCCAACTGAGCGGCACGAATGGCTCCGACATACCCGCCGGGACCAGCACCAACAAACACGACATCAAATTGCATTTCAGACATACTAACCTCTATTAAATTTCGAGCAACATGCGTTCAGGAGCCTCAACGCACTCTTTTACTTTTACTAGGAATCCAACCGCTTCTTTTCCATCAATAATTCGGTGATCATAAGAAAGAGCGACATACATCATTGGACGAATTTCTACCTTTCCATTGATCGCCATTGGACGATCTTCCACCTTGTGCATTCCTAAAATACCGACTTGTGGGTAATTCAAGATGGGGGTGGACATTAATGACCCATAGACACCACCGTTAGACACCGTGAAGGTTCCACCAGAAAGATCATCAATAGTGATTCGTCCTTCACGTGCCTTTAGAGCAAAGTACTTAATGGACTGCTCAATGCCAGCAATAGAAAGAAGGTCAGCGTCGCGAATAACGGGAACAATCAATCCCTTTTCGGTACCAACGGCTACTCCGACGTTATAGAATTTTTTGTATACAATATCAGTTCCTTCGATAGAAGCATTGACAGCAGGGTAAGCTTTGAGGGCTTCGATCACGGCTTTAGTGAAAAAGCCCATAAAGCCAAGACTAGTTCCATATTTTTCTTTGAATGCGTCTTTATATTTATTACGAACTTCAGTGACGCGAGTCATGTCGATTTCATTGAATGTGGTGAGAATCGCAGCGGTATGTTGTGCCTCTACTAAACGTTCGGCAGTACGACGACGAATATTATTCATTGGAACGCGTTCGATTTCGCCTTGGCGACTTCGGCCTGTTGGAACAACTGGGGCAGGTGCTTGCATCGGGGCTGGTTTTGCCGGAGCAGGAGCCGCCGCGGGAGTTGTGGTAGGAGCGATGTGGGCGGCTGGCTTAGCACTCAAAACATCTTCTTTTGTAAGGCGCCCATCTTTTCCAGTTCCTTTGATTTGCGCGGGATCAAGTCCCTTTTCAGTTACAATCTTTTGGACCGCAGGGCTTAAATGAGTGGAGGTTTCAAAGCCAGCAGAGGTAGCACCTGCCGCAGGAGTTGTTGCTGTCGCAGGTTTAGTTGCCGGAGCTGCGGCCACAGCCACAGTGGCAGTGGTGTCGATGTTACCAACGACCGTGCCAATGGGGACGGTATTACCAGCGTCGGTAGTGATGGTTAGAACACCGTCTTTTTCGGCAACAACTTCAACGCTGGCTTTATCAGTTTCGATCAGTAGCAATAACTCATTGGCTCTTACGAAGTCTCCAGATCTTTTGTTCCACGACGAAATTGTGGCTTCTGTCACGGATTCGCCGACTGAGGGAATTTTAACTTCTAATTTCACGAGCAACTCCTTATGGTTTCCGGTTCTGTAAATAAACTATTTTTATAACTTTAATTTTAAGCTTTCAATTGAAAGGCTTCCTCGAGTAACTTTTGCTGTTCTACTTTGTGTTTGTAAGTAGTGCCAACGGCAGGAGAACTTCGTTCATCGCGTCCTGCGTAGTAAATCGAAGCGCCCTTGATGTCTTTCGTCAATTCCTGCAATTTGAAGAAAATATAGCTCCAGGCTCCGTTGTTCTTCGGTTCCTCTTGAGTCCATACCAATGACTTAGCTTTTTTGTATTTTCCAAGCACAGACGCTAGTTGTTTAGTAGGGAAGGGATAAAGTTGTTCCACTCGTACAATAGCATATTTGGAAGGATCGGCTTGCTTTGCCTGTTCTTCAAGAAGTTCGTAATAAACTTTACCGGTACAGAGGATTACTTGCTCGACTTTCGCGGCGTTTGCAGCCGTGTCATCAATGACTTCTTTAAATGTTCCAGTGGCGAGTTCTTCTAATGAAGAAACGGCTTTTGGATGACGAAGAAGCAACTTCGGAGACATCACAACCATGGGCTTACGGAAAGGTCTATGGATTTGGCGGCGAAGCGCATGGTAAATTTGTGCAGGTGTGGTGAGGTTCATGACCTGAATATTATTTTGAGCGCATAGTTGCAAGAAACGTTCGAGACGCGCACTGGAGTGCTCTGGCCCTTGACCTTCAAAACCGTGCGGAAGCAACATTACAAGGCCACTCATTTGTTGCCACTTGGTTTCAGCACTTGCAATGTATTGGTCGATAATGATCTGTGCGCCATTAGCAAAGTCGCCAAATTGCGCTTCCCATAATGTTAGAAAACGTGGGTCATAAACCGAGTTCCCGTATTCAAAACCTAATACGCCGTATTCAGAGAGTACGCTATCATAAACACAAAATTCAACTTTATCACCATTGATTGTATCAAGAGCGGCATGGTACTCACCAGTCTTATGATCACAAAGAACAGCATGACGGTGAGTGAAAGTTCCACGGCAAACATCTTGGCCGGTAAGACGGATTGAAGTTCCTTCGTGTAATAAGCTTCCATAAGCTAGAAGTTCACCCATTCCCCAATCAATAGCTTCTTTACCTTGAGCCATGTTGCGACGATTCTCGAGAAGTTTTAAAAGTTTAGGGTGTGGATTGAAGTTTTTCGGAAAGCTAGCGATGGTTTCGCCCACGGACCGAAGAACTTTAATATCTATGGTCGTGTCTGTTGGTTTTTCGAAGTCTTCCGTGGTGGCACGACGAAGGCCTGACCATGGCCCTTCGAATTTGCGAGTCGGGATTTTAGCTGGATTCTTTTTAATGTCATCAAATATTGTTTGTAAGCGACTGATTTCGTCATTGAAACTTTGCTCAAGCTGAGCGACGGTCAGTAAATTATCACGTTGAAGTAGTTTGCCGTAAATCTCGCGAAGAGTGGGATGCTTTTTTATGATCTCGTACATTTGCGGTTGAGTGTAAGCTGGTTCGTCACCTTCGTTGTGACCAAAGCGGCGATAGCAAGTCATGTTGATCACAACATCTTGGCCAAATTGCTGACGGTAGTGAAGAGCAATTTCAACGGCACGTATACATGACTCCACATCATCGCCATTCACATGCAATACAGGGATAGCCAACATTTTGGCGAGGTCAGATGCGTAGTGTGAACTTCGACTGTTTTCAGGATTTGTGGTAAATCCAACTTGGTTATCGATTATCAGGTGGATCGTTCCACCCACTCGGTAGCCGCGAACTTGCGACATCTGAATCGTTTCGGCGACAACACCTTGGCCTGCAAAGGCCGCATCACCATGGATCAGCACAGGAATTACTTTTTTGCGTTTTTCAGTGTCTTTACGAATACGTTGGGCGGCTCTTGCCATGCCAGCAACAACCGGGTTGACCGTTTCCAGATGAGAGGGGTTGTATGCCAAGGTGACTTCGCAATTTCCGTACGGAGTTTTCTTAGTGACATGGGCGCCCATGTGGTACTTTACGTCTCCATCATAAAACTCTAATTGTTCAGTAAGTTCAACTGGGCCAGAAAATTCAGCAAGTAAATGACCCACATTTTTTTCCATATAGTTTACAAGCACATTGAGGCGACCTCGGTGAGCCATTCCAAACACGATTTCTTCAACGCCGGATTTAACAGCCCGGGCGGTGAGGGATTCGAGCATCGGTAAAAGGGCGTCAGCACCTTCGACAGAGAACCTCTTGGTGCCAACAAAACGAGTGTGAATGAATTTTTCAAGGCCTTCGGTTTTGTTTAAAGTGGCATGAATCGAAAGTTTTTCTTCATTGCTTAGTTTGAACGCTGAAGGTTGCTCAAATTCATTGATAAAAAAGTTACGAATATTCGGAAGAGCTTCTGCCGCTTGAACGGTGAGTTTGCCGCAATAGCACTGACGGAGGTGTGCGATGATATCTTTTAGTTTCGCATTGGGCCTACCAACGATGCTGCCAATTTGAAATGCCTGATTAAGATCTGATTCCTTTAAGTTGAAACGAGCCAGTGATAATTCATCAGATGGTGTTTGTGAATTACTAAGGGGATCGACCTGAGCTTCAAAGTGCCCGTAGTTTCGATAAGCATTGATAAGGTGATAAACATCTAATTCTTTACTTGAGAGACCGAGAGTAGCATTTTGTGCGAACTCCACTCCATCAAAAAACATTTTCCAGTCGTTAGTAACATTTAAAGGGTCGACTTTATATTGTGAATAGAGTTGTTCGATATATTCCAAATTATTACGATTTGTGAATTGTTGATTGTCCACAATTAATCCTTTTTTGATGATTTCAGACAATGGTTATGCTACCGATTTTTTCGTTAGTCAGCAATCATTTGCAGAAGGAGTAGGTACATGTACCAGGTCGTATTAATTAGGCACGGCGAAAGTCTATGGAACAAAGAAAACCGTTTTACAGGGTGGCAGGATATTGACCTCTCGGATTTAGGTATGGCCGAAGCAAAAAAGGCGGGTTTGGCGCTTAAAAAAGAAGGTTTTACATTCGATTGCGCTTATACATCAGTATTGAAGCGGGCATTACGCACCTGTTGGATCGTCTTGGAGGAAATGGATTTGCTTTGGATTCCAGTTCTCAAGACTTGGCGCCTTAATGAAAGGCACTATGGGGCGCTTCAGGGGTTGAACAAGGCCGAAACTGCCGAAAAACATGGCGAAGAACAGGTCAAAATTTGGCGTCGAAGTTATGATACCCCACCTCCAGCTATGGATAGCTCAGATCCTAGGCATCCAAGCCATGATCCTCGCTATAATAATGTTCCGCGCAATGAACTTCCTGCCTGCGAATCATTAAAAGACACCGTGGCTCGATTCCTTCCATTTTGGAAAGAAGAAGTTGTCCCTCAGATTTTAAAAGGGCAAAAAGTGGCATTAGTTGCCCATGGCAATAGTCTTAGAGCTCTGGTACAGCACCTTGAAAATATGACATCCGAACAAATCATGGAATTAAATTTACCGACTGGGATTCCGTTGGTTTACACTCTCGATAAAGATCTGAAAGTGATCAGCAAACGCTTTGTTGGTGACCCTGAGGAAGTGGCAAAAGCCATGGAGGCAGTGGCGAACCAGGGTAAAGCAAAAAAATAGAGGTGTTTCTTGGCAACACTCATTCGTGGTATCTCGAGTCTATTAACAATGGAAGGCGCCTGGAAAAAATCTGGGCGGAACATCAAAGAAGTTGACCTCGGTATAATTCCGAAGGCCGCCATGTTAATCGAGCAGGAACGTATTGTTTGGGTGGGCCCCGAAAAAAACTTAAAAGCGGCTCTTAAGGAGTTGCCAACTAAACAAAAAAAAATTACCCGTGAGATTGATGTCAAAGGACAAACGGTATTGCCCGGTTGGATTGATGCCCATACTCACTTAGTGTTTGCTGGAAATCGTTGGAACGAATTTGAAATGCGATGCCAGGGTGCTAGCTACCAAGAAATAGCCGCTAAGGGTGGTGGTATTCTCTCAACCATGAAATCCACGCGGGCCGTTAAGAAATCCGAACTCACCGTTATTTCACAAAGTCGCGTAAACGAATTTTTAAGACAAGGGGTAACCACTCTCGAGATTAAGTCCGGGTATGCACTTGAGCTAAAGGGTGAAGTTAAACAACTGGAAGTGGCGCGCAGTCTTAAAGGTCCACAAATTATCACAACTTTTTTAGGCGCGCATGCGAGGCCGCCGGAATTTAGTTCAGCAGGCGAATATCTTGAATTTTTAGCCAGTAATGTTTTGCCGGTGATTAAAAAGAAAAAGCTAGCAGACCGGGTTGATATTTTTATCGAGAAAAACTTTTTCGAAGGAGAAGCTGCGAAAAAATATTTGCAGGCAGCAAAGTCCTTGGGATTTCAACTCACAATTCATGCGGATCAGCTAAGTCTTTCCGGTGGAACCCAATTAGCCGTGGAGCTTGGGGCTCAGAGTGCTGATCATGTGATCCAATTAGGAGATGCGGAGATCAAATTAATTGCCGCATCAAATTCAACAGCAGTGCTTTTGCCCATGGCTGATCTTTATATGAAGTGCGCTTATCCACCGGCTCGTCGTTTGATCGAAGTGGGCGCACGAGTCGCTTTAGCAACAGACTTCAATCCCGGAAGCTGCCCAAGCCAAGACATTCAGTTGGTAGGGTTGCTCGCACGATTGCATATGCAGATGACTTTACCTGAAATTATATCAGCTTGGACTGTTGCTAGTGCTCATGCGTTGGGTTTGACGGATGTTGGAACTCTACAAAAAGGGTTTAGAGCTAATTTTCAGGTGGTGGGTTTGGATTGGCAGGGATTATTTTATCAAGCGGGTCTTAACCCCACAGAGCTTGTTTTTGTTAACGGCAAACAGCCGTTATAATAAAACCCTAAAAAGTGTTAGTATTACAGTCTTTTAAATAGATTCTGTTGAAAAAGGCCAACTTCTTCGTTGGCTTCGCTTCAACTCTCACTCAATGTAGGGGAACTACGCCTCCTTCGATTTGAAGCTTGGCGCCTTGAATTTGGCTCTTTTTCAGCAGAATCGAAATGCAGTCAGCTTTTATAAAACTAACTGTATCTCGAGTTTCGACTTTTAATTTTGGATTTAGAGTTTAGTGAGTGCTGTTTTTAAATCATGAATTAAATCATCGATGGATTCGAGTCCGACACTCAACCGAATGTCTCTTGGATCCAAATTGGTTTCTTTCTGTTTTTGACTCGGAATTGCAGAGTGAGTCATAAATCCCGGGACTTCAATTAAAGTCTTGGTTAGTCCAAGGCTTACCGCCAATGTGACTGAGTAGGAGTTTTTTGCTATATCGTCCACAAAGCGCGCACAAGTTTTTGCATCACCTTTTAGTCTGAAACTGATCATAAAACCAGGAGCAAACTTCCCTTCTGGAGACTTAAGCAGGGTTCGGGCGAGCTTAAACTGAGGGTGACTGGTGAGACCTGGATAGACGACCTTGGCCACTTTGGGATGTTTTTCCAAAAACTTTGCAATTGCTAGGGCATTACTCTGTTGCTGTTCAAATCGAAGTGCCTGAGTGGAGATTCCATAAACTAAAATGTGCCATGCCGACCAAGGATGAATGATGGCTCCGAAGTCTTTTCGAATCATTTTAATCTGGTGAGCATAAGACGACGTGCGTGCTAATATGGCTCCTCCCATCTCCGTTCCAAATCCACAGATATTTTTTGTTAAGCTCTGAACAACAAAATCAACACCAAGTTCAAGGGGGCGCATTCCCCATGGTGTTGCAAAGGTGTTATCAACAATCACATTGATCTTTTCTTCTTTTGGTCGGCGCTTGTTCTCCTCCTTAACCATTGCGACGATGGAAATCAGGTCAATAATTTCTAAAGAAGGATTGGAGACCGATTCACAGTAAATCACTCGAACTTTTTTATTACGAATTAGCTTTTTCAATTTTGGATCGTTGAGATTTAAGAAATGGGTGTTGATTCCAAGGCGAGGCAACCAGTTTGTTAGTAAAGAGTAAGTGCAACCATAAAGGGTTCGGTGGGCAAGAATTTCGTCGCCAGCCTTTGTTGTGGCCATTAAAGCAGAACTAATAGCCCCCATTCCACTTCCGAAGCTGACCGCACAAGCGGCGCTTTCCATTTGGGCCAACTGTTCTTCAAGCATCAATGTTGAAGGTTCGTCAAGGCGATCATAAATAAGAATTGGTTGGTCGCTCACGGAGCCATCAGCAAATTCAATAAAACCCTGAGCACCTCTTTCCAGGCTCTCCAACCTAAATGTGGTAGATGAGGTTAGTGGTGGAATCAAATGTTTGTCAAACTGCCACGCTGATGTGGTATATTTGCCATGAATAGCTTGTGTGCGGTGGTTTGATTTTTTAGGTAAGGCCCTTTTCATAATTCCCCCTCGATAAATTCAGGTTGTTTATGCTGTCACGATTCTCGACTAAGGTCTAGTCCTCCGCAATAAACTATGCAACATAACTAAAATCTTACATTTTCTTAAAAATATTGGTTGCCTAGAACTGTCAGCTATTTCTAGGCTAAAGAATGTACCCCAAGGATGGAGATTAAGCATGAAGCCTGGATTTTCGGCAATCACCTCGTCAAAATTTTATCACCCGGCCTTTAACTCTGCCATCTTTGATGGGCCAATTCGAATTTATTTTGTTCAATTTCATGAAACGTACGCACTTAAAATCTACTTTCTTCTGCAAGACCGTTTTAAGGAAGCTCTCAATCACTATAAAGATATCGCAAAAAAAACCGAGCAAACTGTTCTTGTTATGATTTATCCGACTGAGGATGGCTTTCAAAAAGCTTTTTCTAACGAAAGTAACTTACAGTCGACTTTTGCCAAAGCCGTTGGAAAAAGGGAGACAGTTTTTGGTCTATTAGCTCCAGTGGTTGAAGATAATGTTGGTCAGCTCATGGATGAGCTGTCTGACATTTTTAAATTATGGGAAAGGAACTCTATGGCAGAAGTCATTACAGCCGAGTCTAATCGAGCAGTTTTCAATCCAGAGTTAATTTAGGTGAATCATGAAATCGCGTCGAGATAGCGGACAAATTCTTATTGAATATGTTTTATTGCTCATGATTGGCGTTACAATTGGAAACATATTAGTTAAGCAGCTTACGGCATTCAGCGATGACCCCGATAAACGGGGGATCATTATCAATCGGTGGATTCAGATTTGGGATGCTATTGGTAAAGACACGCCCGACAACTAACCGGCTCGATATTTTTCCGCGGGCATCGTTGGACTTCGTTTTGGCTCCCTATAACATACGGGAAGTATGCCTCCGGTCGCAAAAACTCGTCCGCCTCGCCAGCAAAAAAATCTCTTCGCCGGTGTAAACGATATTTTTCCGCGGGCATCGTTGGACTTCGTTTTGGCTCCCTATAACATACGGGAAGTATGCCTCCGGTCGCAAAAACTCGTCCGTTTCAGCTAAATTTTATTGAAAAAGGCACGGAAGATTTCGCCTCGTTGCTCGAAGTTCTTAAATTCGTCGAGACTAGTTCCTCCGGGGCTCAATAAAATCGAATCTCCTTCGATGGCAGAATTCAATGCCGTTTGGCAAGCTTCCATCATCTGAGAATATTGCGAACCAGGGAGTGCGCTTTTTAACTGAGCGATGGAGCGACATTCACCGAAGAAGTAGAATTTCAAGTTAGGATGTTTGTCTAACTCGTTCAACTCTTGCCACGGAAGGTTTTTATCTTTGCCGCCCAAAAGCAAGTGTAAAGTATTTTTGTTTGGAACGGATTCCAGGGTGCTCGTGACGGCAGTGATGACACTTTCCATTGTAGTGGCTTTGCTATCATTGATAAAACGAATCCCCCATTTTATTCCGAGATTCTCTAAGCGATGGGCGAGGCCACGGAACTCTTTGAGCCCATCGAAAGCCGCCGTCGGCCAATGGGCGAGTTGAGCCACTTCTGCTGCTATAGCGATATTGTCGAGATTATGGGAGCCAAGAAGTTTGCACTCATCAAGGTGGTGTTTGGCAATGATGGGACTATTTCTGTCAGTCCATACGCGGGCTATTTTTTGAGTTTTACATTCTGCCCATTCTCTTAGTTCGCCACCGTTTTCATTGAGCACTAAAAACTCAGTGGTGTAATTTTCTAAGTTCCATTTTGTTTGGAAGTAGTCTTCTTTATTATCATAGCGTTCAAGGTGATTGGAGGTTAAGAAAGTAACCACTGAGATCTGCGATTTCAGGTTTGGGAAGTTTTCAAGCTGATAACTAGACAATTCCAGAACTACCCATTCGGCCTTGGCTCTGCGACCATTGAGAAGTTCAGTCGCATAAGTGGCAAGAGGAATACCGAGGTTGCCTCCAACAAAAAATGAGGGGCAAAACTTTTCAAGGGCAGCTCTAAGTAGGCAGGCCGTGGTACTTTTTCCCACGGAACCCGTTACTGCAATAACTCTTTCAGTAGTAAGAACTCTAGTGGCTAGGCTCAGTTCGCTAGTGATATAAACTCCGTTTATTCGCGCGGTTAGAATCCAAGGACTTGATAAAGGCACACCTGGTGAGACGATCAGAGTTTTTGGCTTACCTTCAATCATGAGTTGGTCGCCATTCCTAAATTGACACGAGGTTGATTTTTCATCGAAGGTCAAAATGGATTCAGTGGAAATGCCTGCCACTTTCAGTAGTTCATAAATGGCATTGCCGGTAACTCCCAATCCGACGATGGCAATGGGAGTAGGAAGGTCAGAAAAATATTGGTTACTCATGCTAGGGTCCTCTGGTCTCCATTTGCGACGCTCCCTAAACAGCTGTCAAACAATTTGTCAGTACCCTCTTATGGTCAATACTGTGGCGATGGGTTTAACAGCTCAAATTCTGGCATAGGCATTGTAAATTAGAAAATAAGGAGATGTGTGTGCCATACCGTCCGAAACACAAAATTCTAACATCCTTGTGCCTAGGATTACTGGGTGCAATCGGCCTATTCAGCGTCGGATGCTCGAAAGCTAAGTTTGAAAAATCGTCCAATCCTCATTGTGTCAGCGACACCGGAGCCTGTTCATTTGATGAAACGATCTTTGTTAGTGGTGGCATGGTTGATGTATTATTTGTTGATGACAACTCAGGATCTATGTCCTTCGAACAAAGTAAAATGGCCGAGAGATTTCCAACCTTACTCCAGAAACTCGACGATAGAATGTTGGATTATCGTATAGGAGTAACAACAACCGATATTTCTAATAGCTATAGTAATCCTCCCAGAACAATCAATCAAAATGGAGCCCTTCAAAATGGTCGCCTCATTGCATTTTCGGGCGGACTCAAATATCTCGAGCCCAACACTCCCAATAAATCAAGCTTGTTTCTAGAAACAATGAAGCGCCCAGAAACACTGGAGTGTGAGAAATACATTAACGATTCAGTTGCCGCAGGGATCAATCAGACGAGTTCGGAATATCAGGCAGGGTACTTTGCGCATTGTCCTTCAGGCGATGAGCGCGGTATAAAGGCGGCGCTAAAATCGATTCGTGATAATCAGGATCAGCTTATCCGCCCAGAGGCGCATTTAGCTGTTGTGGTGATTTCCGATGAGAACGTACGTTCATGGGGACTAACGGACACCCAGAGTGCCTATGCGCTTGAGTCTGAAGATAAACCTCAGACATTGATTGATACTGTTAAACAAATGTATCCAAATAAAACACTATCTGTTCATTCAGTCGTGGTTAGATCGGGAGATATGGGTTGTCTGAACGCACAGAATGCACAGATGAATGGATTAGTAAAAGGCCAGTATGGAACGATCTATGAACAATTGTCGACGGCCACCCAAGGTGTTATTGGGAATGTCTGTGATGCAGATTATGGAACTCAGATGGGAAAAATCGGTGCGGCCATCGTTAAACAAGTTGAATACTTTATGGTTCATTGTGAAAATCCAGAAAACTTCGAAGTTATTTTTGATCCAACTTCTGCAACAACGGGTTATCACATCGAGGGTCGCCGAGTAGTTTTTGACCGCGATCTGGATCCAAGCAGCAAGGTAAGATTTCGTTATCAGTGTCCAATCGTAGAATAATTAAAGTAAATCTATTGAATTACTGAAGGTCATTGTCTTTTTCATAGTCATTTCACTGAGTGTTCATAGTATTTTCACATTGCCTGTTTAAGCTTGGTTCATGAGGCCAACATTAACAGGAAAGATGAGGAATCTATGGATAAAGATCAAATGGAGTTAAACTCTCAATCTGAGACAAAAGGCGTGCTTCGCATACGTTCTGGGCTATCGACTAAGCTATTCACTCTATTTTTACTACTGGGACTATCGTTAATCCCACGTTGGTATGCTGCTGATATAATCCAGGAGCGGCAGGGTTATGAGAGCGAGGCGGTTCGTTCCATTGCAACGGGTTGGGCAGCCTATAATAAACTGGGCTGAATCCATTGATCCACAGTAGTCACCTCCGCGAGCGATGGCTCCCGCATTATAATTGATCCAGGCATAGCCAAGACCGCCATATTCTGTCGCCGCTGAAGTTGAGTATGTGATTTTATCTTCAATTTAGATCGTAGATAACATTGAATTCTGAACAATTGGTAGGCAGCTCAAAAGGGGCGACTGAAAGTATTTGTTAAAAAGTAGATTTTCTTTAAAACCTCTTGTCTTCTCATGCGACCTAAACAATTGTTGTTGGTAATAGAGCAAATTGCCAAGGGAAGGCTTCAATGAAAAAGTTATTCAGCTTTTTAACGGTTTGTTTTTATTTTTTTTCTGCGTATGCGACGGAATCAACTGGAGTAAAAGTTCCAAGTATTCCGCTAACGGCTCCGGATGCGCTAATTTCAACAAAAAGCTTTTCAGATTTGCCCAGAGATATTATTTCGGTTCCGGTTCTTAAGGATTTGCTGACAGAAGATTTTGTCTTTTACTATCAAGGAGTTGATGAAGATGTCTTAAGCCTGAAGGGTGCCCTCCTGCGGATTGCCTATGAATACCAACAAACGGTTCTTGATCATATTATAAAATATATTTTTGATTCCCCTGCAGAAGTTGCGTTGTGGAAAACCAGTGATGGTAAACTTAAAGATTTCGTCATTGCGATGGAGAGCTCTGGTCTCAAAATGTTTCTTGAGTCGGTTGCAAAAGTGGCCTTAGCCGATTCTCAATTTGGTTTTGAATTAAAGGCGAAGATCAATGGCAAGGATGAAGTTGATGTTTACCATTTAAATGCCGGACGCAAGATCTATTATATTGCGAACTTAAAAGGGAAAGTATATTTATTTACAAACTTAGAGCGCACTTTGCTTGGCAATGAAGCTGACCCAAGTGGCTTAGAAAAAGTAAAAACATTTTTCGGTCTTAGTGAACTAAAAGGCGGCTATCTGGGGCAGTATGGATTAAGTAGAGATGCCGAAAAGCATAATTTGTTAGTTTCTTTTAAATATCTGACCGGCGGCTATCAAAAGTTCTTTTCATCTATGAAAGCCTTGCGATTTATGATGACTGGGGGGCGTTGGGAAACCCATATTCTTAACGGCAATCCAATGACAACTGCAGCGAGTTCTGATTTGGCTCAAATCAGGGCAGCGACGACGCCTTCTGAATATTGGAAGGCCATTCCCAAAAATGCCAGTCTTTGTGCAACTGTTCCTTTAGATCAAAGTTCAATCATCGAGTGGGCAAAGACATCACTCGGATCAATACCGAGGGTCGTGGATCTTATTAAGCGTCTTTCTATGTCCACGGCGGTGTGTTGGTTAGCGACTTCGAAGCCTTACACTCCAGTCTTTTTGGTTCGCGCGCAGCTTACGAATGGAGATAAAGTTTTATTGAAACAGATCTTTGGGTACTTAGTTGATCCCAAGATCAATGATAAACTTGCAGAGGCTGATAAACTTCGTTTGCAAAAAATTGTCGAAGTTTCCAAGGCGGATAATTACTCGCTGACTCGTGAAGTGCTTTCTCGCTATGGCATTGTGAAAAAAGGGGCCGGTGGATCAAACTATTTTTTGGTTAAGCTTGCGGCCAAAGATAGCCTTTTGGTTTTTTCTCCTGACGCCGCAGCTGTCGATCAAGTACTTGCGACAGTTGCTAAAAAATATCCTGCACTGGCTGAAGTTTTAGGACCAATCAGTAAGGAAGCTCCTTTTTATGTGTCCCCTGAGAAGCTGAGTCAGGTCGTTATAGCTGCCGTGCAGGATACGCTACCGGCATCTCAAGAAGTAGTTTTCAGAAATGCGGTCACTAAATATCTGTTTCCTAATTTAAAAAAAATGTCTAAACAACCTTCATTTACGCTTAACTACCCTCTTCAATCTGCGGAAAAGTCTGTTTGGTCGAAGATTTTTTGGAATACAAACGCAGGAAAGTGAGCGATGAACCGTGTTTTGAACGTTTTTGCTTTGTGGTTTCTTGTGGGGTCATTGGCTTCGGCGAGTGTCCAAACAAAAGCGTTTATACTTTCGAAGGAGCAAACACAGAGCTTTCGATCTTGGTTTTTAGTTATTCTCAGACAGCAATTAAGTATTGGACCAAATCCTCGCTGGCAACACCGAGACTGTGCGGGACTTGTTCGATTTGCTGTTAATGAGGCCTTGCGGCCTCATACAACGGCATGGCGGAAAGCCAACGGCATGCTTGGACGGGCATTGCCTCCTGATGTGGAGTTAAACTCAACTCAGCAGTCTTCGATAAATCAGTGGAATCAAATCGGCGGAACCAAGGGAAGTTTTGTTAAGGCCGCTGCTTTAGTTCAGGAAAATGCCCGTTTTGTATCTAAGGATTTGTCGGAAGCTCAACCCGGAGACCTATTATATTTTGATCAACGAATGGATCAGCACCTTATGGTATGGACGGGACGGGATATTGTTTATCATACCGGTAAGGTCACAGAAAAAGACAACGGTCTTCGACAGGTCACATTTAGCGAGCTCAACCAATGGAAGGATACGCGATGGCAGCCAACTACAGACAACCCAAATTTTATTGGTTTTTTTCGTTTAGCATTCTTGTAGCAAGTGTTTTTGTCTCCCTGACAGGTTCAGCCGGAGACATAGATCCAAGCGGATATAGATTATTTTCGGGAGATAAATTTTTTATCTTGGCCGATACAAGCTTTTCTTCAAGGGACATCGCTAAAGTGCGCTTTGAAAGCGCCGGTACTGAATCGACATTAAGACCATATAATGGGGTTGATATTCGAGTCTATCGTGTACCGAAGCCTATGGAATTTTTGAAGGGTCAAAAAGAGTATCGTCGTCCTTCAGTGAAAGGCAAATTCACCGGTGAAGGCTTAAACAATGCACTTAATTATATTTGGGATAGCTGGTATAAAAAATCCCGCCTTGTTTGGCAAAAGGTGCTTTCCTACGGAGCCCGTAAAAGTACCGTGGCTTCGATTCCAGAACTTAGTCAAACCCCAGCACACACCTATCAGACAACGTTCGCTGCAAATTCTCAGTGGGGCCCGACAAAGGGTTTTGAATTCATTCAAGGATTTCGGTATCCCCTTTGGGAAACTAAACCCATAGCGAACAATAAGGATTCCTCATTGGCCGGTAGTTCCAGCGGTTTTATTGCAGAAAAGAAAGGGAATATTTATATCCCAATCGGAAAACGAGCTCCTGGTCTCTATTTAGTGGAGGCTATAGTGGGGGAATGGCGTGCCAACTGTTTGGTTTTTGTTTCTGACACTTTGAATGTCGCTAAAGTATCTAAGCAACAGTTGTTTATTTGGTCGGGCTCAAAAGAAACTGGGAAACCCATTACGGGAACAAAATTCAGTATTACCGATGGATTGGGGAATCTCGATTCTGGCGTGAGTGATCAAGATGGAGTTTTCATTTCCAAAAAAGAATCACCGGAGCATTTGTTTGTTCTTGCAGAAGACGCAAAGGGTGGAGTCAGCATTGCAGAAAGTTTCTACTATGACAGTGAGGCCTATCAGGCTAAAGTATTTATTTTTACGGATCGTCCACTGTATCGTCCTGGTGATCTGGTTCAAATCAAAGTCCTGGGCCGTGATTTGACTTTAAACGCGGGTAAAGAAATTAATTCCAGCATGAAAGCGGGGCGTGCAACAATAACTGTCATTGATTCTGCCGGTGGAGTGATTGGAACCGGCGCATTTAATTTTTCTGGCGATACTGGCGGAGATACAAGTTTCAAACTTCCTGAAGGTGCTATTGGTGGGGGGTACACTTTACGGGTGCGTTTGAATGGGGAAGATTATGGTGCCGCCTTTAGAGTTGCCAACTTCTCAAAGCCTCACTTTGAAATGCAAGCAAAAATGAGCAAAGCTAATTACGAACTTAACGAGCCAATCAAGGGAACAATTCAGCTTCTGTACCCAA
Source organism: uncultured Pseudobdellovibrionaceae bacterium (assembly GCA_964648725.1). GTDB lineage: Bacteria > Bdellovibrionota > Bdellovibrionia > Bdellovibrionales > Bdellovibrionaceae > CAUJGP01. Next base: position 55,284 of record CAZYOE010000005.1, read on the forward strand.
ATGGAAAACCGGTAAAGGGAGCCCGTCTCTTTTTGGGCTTGAAATCGGAACGACTTTCAATGAATGAAGGATTGGCGGTTTATGGGAGTCAGTTTCCGGTAGAATTACAGGAACAGTCCTATGTTTCAAGTGAGACGGGCGTGGTTACTTTTGAACTGCCTGCAGCCAAAGACCCCAGTCGCTACATACTAAATATGCGGGCTCTCGATGGAGCGGCCTTTCGTGTAACCTCCTATAAGGAGATTTTGATTCGTGGTTATACCGATAACTTCACAATTTCGACTGATAAAAATTATGGAAGTATTGGTGAAAAAATCCAGTTTTCATTTCAGCGCGAATCTGGCCTTTCGGAAAAAGGAACTGGCGAACCGGTTTCTTATGAGGCCATTCGTTTACAAGACCAAACAAAAGCCACTGGTCCATTGAATAAGAAAATCAATTTTGAAATAGAGTTTAAGAATGCTGGAGCCTACACTGTTCGTCTCTTAGATGCCGCTCAGGTTGTTTTAGGAAGTCGGAGCTACTTTGTTGAAGGGCCTGGATTCAAGAGTCCTGCAGGGCAGATTCATATGCTTAGTGAAAAAACGGAATACGCAATTGGCGAAGTGGCCACCGTGCTTTTGACTTTTCCCCAAAAAGTTGGTGATGCCTTGATCACAATTGAACGAAATCAAGTTAGTGAATCGTCAACTCTAATGAAACCCAAGCCATGGTTAAAGATGGTCATTCTCAGTGATACTCAATGGCAAGTGAAATTTAAAGTTGTTGAGGCCTGGGCACCCAATATTATTTTGTCTGTTGGTGCAATTATGAGAGGAGAATATCAGTTTCAGAATTTGGGTCTATTGGTCAAGCGCCCCAAAATCGATATTTCCTTCACACCAAATAAAATGAGTTATTTACCCGGTGAAAAGGTTGAAGTGGATATAGCAACCACCGCCGATGGCAAACCAGTGGCTTCTCAGCTTACTGTGAGTGTTGTTGATGAGATGATTTATGTGCTTCAGCCGGAAGTCGCTCCTGATATTTTAGATTTCTTTTTTCATCGCCGTAGAAATCAGGTCCGAACATCAACATCCACAGACTTCTATTCTTTCGATGCGGCGGTTTCTGCAACAAACAGCCATCCAAGATCGCAATCTAACTATTCAGAGCGCCCAATGAAAGTCCAAGAGCGAGCACGGCGAGACAATGTAGATACAGCGCTTTGGTTGCCATCACTAAAAACAGATGCTCAGGGTAAGGCAAAATTTAGCTTTGTCATGCCGAGTTCTTTGACTCGCTGGCGTATGACGGCTCGAGCAGTTGCGAGCAGCGGGGCGGTAGGACAGTCCAAAGGATACTTGTTATCTAATCAGGATTTTTATCTCAAATGGAGTGGACCAACGCGCTTTCGCAAAGGGGATGAGGTTCGCGGAGTTATTTTGGCATTTAACAATTCTGATAAGGAGCAGAAAGTAGTTCTCAATGTCACGGGCCTTAATAAAAAAGTAAACGAAAACCTAACCCTCAAGCCCGGATTGAGTCCGGCAGTAATACCGGTAAATTTAAAAGAATCAACAAACGCTATTGCTTCACTCAATGTGGATGGTAAAAATACAGATCGGTTGGAAATTCCATTCAATATTATTCCGGTAGAGTTTCAAAATCGACAGGTGAAAGTGGTGTCGCTTGATAAGGAGCAAGGGCTCAATTTGCCACCGTCTGCAAAGAATATTGACCTAAAATTAATGGCCAAAGGAAGTGATCATATCTTAAAGGTTGTTGATGATCTTCTTGAGTACCCCTATGGCTGCGTAGAGCAAACTTCAAGCCGATTGATTCCACTTGCGATGGCCATTGACGCCCTTCGAACGGTTTCAAATGATGAAGAAATTCAAAGGCTGAATCGACGAATGGTGACTGAACGGTTTCGTCTGATCAAAATGGCGGGCGAGAACGCAAAGTTTACCTGGTGGGGAGATTTTGCTAGTGAAAGTGCTTTCCTAACCACCTATGCTTATTATGCTGATTGGCGCGCATCTAAAGTTATGGGATTGAAATTATCGAAGGAGCATTTTGAAAATCTTTTAGAGATTTTTTCCAAGGGAAGTGGTCAAGAGCCCATTCATCTTCAAGTGCTAAGTGTATGGTTAATGCAACTTATGGGAATTCCGACAAAGACTTTAAGTGAAGGAGTTATTGATTCCCTCGAAAAAGTGCTAATGGCAGGGACGCCCAAGAGCCAGCCGCCTTCGCCGAATGACAGTTTGATTCTAGAGGATGAAGTTCGATCACTTTGGATTGCAAGTCTCTTGAGTGGTCAGTTGGCAAAAGCCAATGCCATTACCTTGCCTCAACGATTGAAAGCCATGGTCAATGATATGGTCAGTACAGCTGTGGGTAACGAGTATCCATTGCTTGTCGCCCTTAAAGAACTCAATAAAGACAAGAAAGATTTATCCATAGTTGACAAGGTGTATGAGCATATTCGTTTTGATCAGGCAACAATTGATCGTTCCTTGGTGCTCATCGCACTTGAAAGTATTTCGGGAGGTATAAAACCCCCAACTAAGGTTAACTATGCGCTCGGAGACCAATGGAAATCGACCAAGAATGGGTTGGTTAAGCAGTATGAGTTTCTCGGAAAAATGTTGCCGACCAAGATTCTCTCATTGCCAGGTTACTCCGCTGAAATTCGATATGATGGACCGCCTACTAACGAAAAGACTCTCCCAATCTCCATTGAACGTAGATTGTTTAAGTTAGTTGATATGCAAAGAGATGAAAGTGGTCAGAGCACTCATTTTAATGTTGAGCTCGTTAAACCGGGAGATACGCTTTCAACGGGTGCACTCTATGTGGACGCAGTTCACATTGTTCCTCAAAGCAAAGGGAATTTAATATATGGTCTATTGCAGGTGCCACTGCCTCCAGGAGCGGATGTGGAAGGAACCACGTGGGGAATAGAAATCGAAGGCATGCCAGCAGGAATGAAGTTTGATCCGGAAGATCAGAAATCTGTACCAAATGAAATGGGATATAATGTTCCAGTGCCGGTGCTTGATAAAGAGAAGTGGTTTTTTAACATGATTCGGTTTTCGCAAGGCGGAGCTTTTACCTTACCAAAGGTTCAATACTTTAAAATGTACCAACCAAATGCAATGGCGAGAGAAAATGTGCAAAGTTTTGGTCAAATCAAAGTTAACTAACTTTTGTTTGCTTGCAAGTCTAAGTTTTTATAGTTCAGTGGGCCCCTGTGAGGATCCACTGAAAGTCATTATTTATGACCAGAACGCGACATCTGCCACATCCGTTCAGGCGCACGAAGTTGTTCCGATGGGAAGCCTTTGGAAACTTTTTGTCAGTGCTTATATGGTAGAAAATAACTTTAATTTACCTCCTTATCGCTGTACCGGTGAAGATCCAGAAGAAATATTTTGTTGCAAAAAAGGTGAAACTATTGATTTTGATCGTGCTTTAGCACAGTCCTGCGGACCCTATTTTGCACCGAAACGTCTCGGAATCACTGGACGTTCCTGGCAGTCATTCTGGCAAGCAAAAATTATTTCAACTTACCCATGGTTGTTAAATATAGAAAAGCTCCAACCCGCAACAAAAGTAAAACTCAATGACTTACTCAAAGTATTGGCGCAATTTCCCAATCAGCTAAAAGAGTTTCCAGAGCTTGAACGAAAACTTTTGGGAGTTGTTATCAATGGTACGGCCGCAGAAGCTTTTCGTCACTTAGGCACCAGTTTTCGCGTGAAGACATACACCTGGCGTAATGAGCCCAGCGAAAACTTCGTCGGAGGTTTTGCCGGTTGGTTGCAGAATGGAAAAGTAATTTTTGTTCAGGGAACAGGTAGTGGTGGAAGACTGGTAAAGTCTCACCTGAACTTTTTAGAAGGAATCGGTTTTGAGAATGTCGATGAAGCAAGAATTCCGGCCTGTGTTCGAGTTAAACATTTTCACCAATACCCAGTTACCAGAGTCATCAATCTTAGTTCACAAAAAGAAGTTCGAGGAGAAATTGAGCTTAGTGGTTCCTTTGAGGTTCTTTTTAAAAATGGAAATAAGCTGAAATTTAATAACTCTTTGGGACATGTTTATTTGACGGCTGAAAATAAGATTTTCGGAGAATATCCTTTTGAGGAGTATATTGCGCGAGTATTGCAACGAGAAGTCTCCGCTCACCCAATTGAAGCGGCAAAGGCTTTTGCGGTGGCCGCTAGAACCTACCTCCTTCAAAACGCAAAAATGCAGAGTGGTTGTTATGAGGTTCGGGATTCCACTCGCTTTCAAAGAGTCGCTATTGGAGAATTAGATAGCCGCTTTCTAAAGATAGCTCGCTGGTCTGAGGGGCTAATCTTAAAAGGAAAGTTTGGTCTTCGCTACCATAGTTCCTCCAATAAGGCGGGGCAGCTTTCTTGGACCCGAGCCAAGGAATTAGCTGAGACAGGGATGTATTTCGATCAAATTTTGCAGGATGCTTTTATGACGAAGAGCTTTGAGTTGTTTACTCATAAACATTACGAGCCTTGTGTTCCCCTTGCAAAGGGACTTTCCTTTGTAAGGCAAAAGCAAGAACGGTGGCGAGAAATACTTATGCAAAGAGTTGGTTATACTGAAGTTAGTACGTTCAATGTTTGTAAAACAAATTTAAGGAATCCTTATTCTGATTACTCACGCCAACTGATTTTTCTGCCACACTTCAATAATGAGGAAGATCAAATCTCGTTGGCTCATGAATACGTCCATTTGAGTTTTCAAGATCATCCCCTGAGTCGGGATGAAAGATTCGTCGAAGAAACGGCACGTAGTTTGTTATTTACCCCGGAGGTGATGCAATGACCAATACCAAATCCATTAACTTCGTAGAGCAGCGTTGCTCAGTCGCTCGGCTTGTGCGCCTTACAGGGAGTAAGGCTCCGCGCCTTCCTTATTCGCGCCTTGCTCTACTTTGTAACTGGATCCGGTATAAGAAATTCTACCAGATAGCGGTATCAGTAGTTCTTTGTTTATTAGCCAGAGTTGCTTCGACTCAAGAAGGTGCAACTCCAGCGGAGGATAAAAAGATTCGAATTGAAAATCCCATCGGCGGCTGGCGCAGTTCCATTGGCGAAAAAAATGAGTTTAGTCAGGAGGTGCATTATCCAGCAACGACTGTGAATACGAATGGAGTCAAATCTAAGAGTAATCTTATTGAGGGGCAGTTTTCAACGGCGGAAGGATTTAAAAGTCCATTCACTTTAATTGTAAATGGCATCGATTTGCCATTGGTCGTTGCCAGCAGTGAGGGAACAAAGTCACCAAATTCAGGGATGGTTCCTTTTAGTCGGCCATTTATTTTTGAACCAGGAAGTAATTCAGTCGAAGTCAGGGCCAAGTCGGCCAAAGGGAAGGCCAGTCATCGAGTACAATTTTATGAGATGAATGCCACGATGTCGAATCCGTTGATTCGAGTTGTATTGGCTTGGGATACTGACAACACCGATTTAGATCTACATATTGTGACTCCCGACGGTGAACACTGCTACTATGGTGATCGCGTTCTACCCAGTGGGGGAGCGCTAGATATGGATGTCACTTCGGGGTTTGGTCCCGAGATCTTCTCGACTCCTGCTCCTAAAAACGGTGATTATCTAGTTTATGTTAACTACTATGGTTCCGGCGATTCGAGTATTATTACTAACGCTAAAGTCACCGTCGTTACGCATGCAGGAACTATGCAAGAAAAAATCGAAACTAATGTTATTCCGCTTAGAGCCCCTGGCGATTTGACCTTGGTTAAAAGGTTTCACTATCCATAAAGAGGTTTCTGAATGTCCGTCGACAAACAATTTAGTCAGATGATGAAAGAAATGGGTGATGCCTATATTGCCGCCGGTGGGAAAATTCAAATCCCACCTCCTATGATTGAAACACTTAAGACAGAATTTATTGCCTTTGAGCATGGAAAATCGTTGACGGCCAGAGTGCCGTTTAATCCCCAGTTTACGAATCCAATGTTTTCCTTTCAAGGGGGAATGATTGCGGCGGCGATTGATAATGTTCTTGGACCCTTGACTTATATGGCGGCTAAAAAACCTGTTTCAACGGTTGAAATGAGTACCAGCTATCTTCGTCCGTTCTTGGAAAAAGATGAATACATTGATATTTACGGAGAAGTGATATCGATGACTCGCAATCTCATATTCTTAAAAGCGGAGGTAAAAAATAAAGATGGCAAATTGATTGCCACCTCCAATCAGCACGCCTTGATTCTTGAATCAAAATAAGCGTTATGAGAGGGAGCCGCTCCATGGCATAGTTGGCACGGGTCCCTCTAAAGAGACTCTTTATTTCTTGGTATCAAAGTCCAGTGAACGCTTGAGAATCTCATAGCTGTTCTTTGAAAGCTTTGAGCCTTCAACGAGTTGAATCAAAACTTTGCGAACCAGTTCTTTGCGTTGTGGTTCAAGACGGTACCAGTTTTCCAGAGCACCGCACATACGAGCTGCCGTTGAAGGATTTAGTGCATCAACTTCCAAAACGCACTCCCTAAAAAATTCGTAACCAGCTCCATCCAAACGATGGAACCCTCTCCAACAAGCCATTGCGAAGGCACTATAAAGGGCACGAACTTTATTAGGATTTGAGGCCTTGAAGTGACCGCTCTTGCTAAGCTCAATCACCTTGGTGAGGTTGTCGACTTGGTTAAACTCGGCATGCCAGGTCATCCACTTGTTAACAACAAGAGAGTTATTCTTCCACTGATGGACAAATTTTTCGCTAATACGATTGCGTTCATTGTTTGGAATCAAGTTCAAGGCATCCATTAATCCAGACTGTTCATTCATGGTCTTGGCGTCATCAAAGCGCGTGGCTAAAGCCGAAATGTTCTCGGGCAAGTGACCCAGTAATTTCCAAAGCGTGTTTCGTAACTGTCGACGGCCCATGGATTTGAAAGAATAGTCATTGGGATTATCCAGATGGGTGATATGCTTTTCGAGAGCCCAAAGTTCTGAGTTAAGCACTTTGGCCAATTCTGTTTCAAGAATTTCAAAGGCTCTGCTGAGAGCTTCGGGATCTAAACCAAGAGGTAAAGTTTGAACCAAATACTCGTGGCTTGGCAATTGTAAAAGGCGGGATGTGAGTTCCGGCTTTTCAAGCGAACTCTCGAGAATGCGTTTATATAGAGAAACATAATTTTTGTTTATTGTTGTTTCTTTCTTTTGCTGTAATTGCTTGTAGATTCCGGTGAGTTCGCGCAAAGCGAGTTTCTGAACGCTTTCCCACTGATTAAAGCCATCGTTATCATTCACCGCGAGAAACTCTAACTGCTCGGTGCTGGCTTCCCAATCGAGATTCACAGGCGAGGTCATACCACGGAGAATAGATGGAATAGGACGCTCGTAGCAGTTCGCCAGGGTCCATTCCAATTTTGCGTCTGCAAGTTCTAAGACGATTTCCGTGTCGTTCCCCTGGATCTCTAAAGGCTTTTTTGTGCTAGGGGAAAATAAGCTGAATTTAATAGGGATAACAAATGGTAACTTGGTGGCCTGGTCAGGAGTTGGTGCACAAGATTGAGTTAATTCAATTTTATACACTTTCGTTGTGACGTCATATTGTTCATTAACGCTCACTCGGGGAGTTCCTGCCTGAGAGTACCAGCGACTGAATGCCGATAAATCTTTGCCGGAAACGTGTTCAAAACTCTTGAGGAAGTGCTCGATAGTAATAGAGTGTCCGTCATACTTTTCAAAATAATAATTCATCCCCTTTTTAAAAGTTTCAGCCCCTAGAAGTTGTTTCAGGACGCGAATAACCTCGGCTCCTTTTTCGTAAACAGTGACGGTGTAGAAGTTGTCGACCGCTAAACACGATTCAGGACGAACGGGATGGGCATTAGGGCCCGCATCTTCGGGATATTGTTTATTTCGCAAGAATTCGACATCATCAATTCGCTTCAATGACTCAGAGGCTATATCGCTCATATAATGCTGTTCACGAAAAACGGTGAGGCCTTCCTTGAGACTCAGTTGAAACCAATCACGAAGGGTAATTCTGTTACCAGTCCAATTATGAAAGTACTCATGAGCAATGACGGATTCAACGCGGTCGAATTCGGCATCGGTGGCGGTGGTCGTATCCGCAAACACCAGGCGGCTGTTAAAAATATTCAGACCCTTGTTTTCCATGGCGCCACCGTTAAAGTCATCCACGGCCAATATTAAATATTGATCGAGATCGTATTCCCGGCCATAGGCTTTTTCATCCCATTTCATTGACCGCTTTAAGGCTGCCAAGGCATGAGAACACTGGAATTCATTGCCATGTTCACAGTAGATTTCAAGATCAACTTTTCGTCCACTCATCGTGATAAATTGGTCTTTGAGGACTCCATAATCACCAGCAACGAGGGCAAACAAATAACTTGGTTTTGGAAATGGATCTTGCCATTCGACTTTATGGCGACCGTCTCCAAGGTCTTGAGTGGAAATGCGATTTCCATTCGAAAGCAAAATTGGATATTTGTTTTTGTCAGCAATAATGGTTGTTGTGTATCGTGCCATTACGTCTGGACGGTCGAGAAAAAATGTGATGTTACGAAAACCTTCGGGTTCGCACTGAGTGCATAAGCCTGTTCCCGATTGATAAAGCCCTTGAAGTGCGGTGTTTTCCGACGGAATTAAATGAGTGATAACTTTAAGCTCGAAATCATTGAGTGTCGTATTGAAAGTTAAGGTCTCTCCTGAGAATATGTAGTCGTCACTCTCTTTGCAAATGCGTTCAGTGGAATTTTTATCAATGATCGAGAGACTTTTGCAACCTGAAGTGGGTCCCGTTAATACTAAGGGCCCATCATTCTGCCTAATCAGATGCATTTGATTAGTTACAACGGTTTGTTTTTCGTGTAGTTCAAAGGTCAAATGGGTACGTTGAATTTGAAAAGAAGGGGCTTGGTAATCTTTAAGATATTGGCGAACAAGTGTTTGCGTCATAGAATCTCCTAGCAATGAAAATAGGTGTTTGATGATCTTAATTCAACAGGAATTTGATAGGTATTATGCTTCTCTCTTTGGTGAGCGTTGGCCCGCGCTGAAAGAAGGTCTATTGAAGGATGAGAAACAGGTCCGTCGCTATAACATTTTTGCAGGGTCCGCACCGGAGAAGTCTGGGCTTGATTGGTTGCCGCAGAGTCAATGGCAAACTGAAGTGGAGCCAATTCCTCGTGGCGAGCATGAGTTACTGAGTTATTATGTGCTCGATCCCGCCAGTGTTTTGGTGGCCGAAAACCTTAAGGTAGGACCTGGTGAAAAAGTTCTAGATTTGTGCGCAGCTCCAGGCGGTAAGAGCTTAGTACTCGCCCAATCGTTGTTTCGCTCGCCTCATAATCATAGTGAACTTGTTCTTAATGAGCTGAGCGCCGATCGAAGAGAACGGTTAAAGAAAGTGGTTCAGCAATACATTCCCCGTAATATTCGCGATCAAGTTTGGATCAAAGGAAAAGATGGCGCTCGCTTTGGGTTGGATGTTCAAAATCATTTTGACGCTGTTCTTTTAGATGCTCCTTGTTCTGGAGAACGCCATCTATTAGAGAATGAAAAGGAATTGTTCCAATGGAAAGAGCAGAGAACCAAAGGCTTGGCTCAAAAGCAATATGCCCTTCTTTGTTCTGCCTGGCTGGCATTAAAGCCGGGAGGTCGATTGATGTATTCGACGTGTGCGCTCTCCCCGTTGGAAAATGACGGTGTGATTGAACGATTTTTTAAGAAGAAAGGCGACGTGGCTCTTGGGATTTTGGAGTCTCGTGGGCTAGGAGTTGAAGAAACTCGCTTTGGTGCGATTTATCTGCCTGACCGGTGTGGATTTGGTCCAATGTATTCTTGTTTATTAACCAAGAAAAATTAGTTGAGTCTTCTAACTCTTGCAGCGGGCATATTGATCGTTTGCTGGACCTTTTTGATGGGGCCCGCTAAAAGCTTTTGATAAAGCTCTAAAACCTCCTCTTTGAGGTCTGTTTCCAAGGAATCACAGACCTTTGTGGGTATATGCCCGATGTTCATCAGATAGAACATATAGTCGGCAACAACATTATGAACAAAATCGTCCATATTGATGTTCGATGAATTGTTTTTCTTAAGATGCTTATAAAAAATTTCTAATAATTGATCTGATTTCATACTGACAATCTATCGGAGTCCATTGGGAAAAATTTAGATCGCCCGAAGTCTAAAAAAAGAGCCGGTCAGTGAGAAATCCTGATTCATTTTGAATCAGACCGCTGGACTTAAATGATTACTTTGAAGTCACAGACGTCGGCGACCTAGTGAGTGCACCCGAAACGGAGGCTTCGCTTTGACCAAGGTCTTTGGGAGCCTTAAAAAAGGGGGCTATGGAGCCTATTAGAGTCGGTTGTTTTTTTGCAATGACAATAAGATCCAGCCATTGCTGCAAATTATAAGGTTATTTTCGAAAAAGCATTTCCCTAGGGACTAATTAAATTATAAAAGTGAATCTTATCGAGGGTTGTGTGGCAGCATTAAAGGTCGATCAGTTGCAGAAGTTGGTAGAGAACATCAGAATGTACGCCATTGGCGTGCAGCTTCAGGAAGTAGCCCTAACTGAAAATTATTTATTGCTACAGCATTATGGAAAGGGAGCATTCACAATAGCGATTGAGCTACATCCCTTGGAGCCCCGTCTGGGTTATTATTTTGGAGAGATCCCCAAAAGAAAATTTATCGTAAAACCGATCGTGCTTTTTTTAAAAGCCCACGCTCGAAACTTGCGGCTCTCTGACATTCAGATTGATGTCAATTTAGGGAGAGTCATTGGTTTGACCTATGGGGTGGGGGAACATCAGTGTGCAGTCGAAGTGAGATTGATTCCTCATGGGGTCAACGTTATCATAAAAGCTGGGGGCAAATCGATATCCTTGTTTCCGGCAAAGGCGTTGCCGCCGTCCTCCATCAAATTGTCCAATGAGCCAGAGCCCTTTGATGTTGAAGCTTATTTAGATGAGTGGACGACTCGACTAATGAGTCCTTCGGTTAAAGGCCCAAGTTCCAATCCGCTTGAAGATCAAGATAAGAAGCGTAAAAAAGAACTTGAGAAAAAAAAGATTTTGATGGGAAAACTTGAGTTAGATCTTAAAGCCATGGATAAACCTTGGCTTCAACTCGGTGAATATTTGAAAGTTCATCAAACGATGGAGGTCCCGGAGGAGTGGGTGGCAATGCTCGATCAGAGTTTGCCGGTCAATGCCAATATGCAAAGGGCGTTTGATAGACACAAGAATCAGGAACGTCGTAAAGCGCAGCTCCATGAAAGAATGGATCATATTCAGGAAGAAATTCAGGAGATGCAGAATGCTCCTGCTGCGGGCGCTTCTGAAATGGATCGCCCTGTTAAATCCCTGGCGAGTGAATTGCTGGGTAAGGCCAAAGCTAAAGGACGAAAACTTTTGCTCGCTGAAGGCATCGAAGCTGTGTTTGGAAAGTCCGCCAAAGATAATATGGCTTTGCTCCGTAAAGCTCAAGCTTGGGATTTATGGCTGCATTTACGCGACTTACCCGGAGCGCATTTGATAGTTCGGCGTCCTCGACAGAAAAATGTCGATCATAATTTGTTGCTAGAGGCCGCTCGTTGGCTGCTGAATGAAACCATCGGAAAGAAAAAGGTCATTGAAGGCGATCGCTACGATGTCATCGTGACTGAGTGTCGTCATGTGAAACCGATTAAGGGTGATCGCTTGGGCCGGGTGATTTTTCAAAATGAGTCAACCTTAACCTTGAGAGTTTAGTGGGAGTATGCTTCATAAATAAATATTATTCTCCAAGTAATTTTAAGCTTTTAGTTGCTATTTTTGGATAGCCTCTTGACTGTAATGAAAAGTCAGAAGAAAATTTTCAACAGGTTTATCATCTTTATAAGAGGTTAAAAAATGATAGAAGTGCGTAATCTTACTAAGGACTATGGGGCGCGGAGAGCCATTGATGCTCTCAATTTTTCCGTCAATAAGGGTGAAGTCGTGGGCTTTCTTGGGCCTAACGGAGCCGGGAAATCGACGACGATGAAAATCATCACGGGATTTATGGCTCCATCGAACGGACAGGCTTTGGTGGCAGGATTTGATGTCTTTGAAAATCCACTGGAAGTAAAAAGGCGAATTGGCTACTTACCTGAAAATCCGCCGGTGTACGGGGAGATGTTCGTAAAGGAATATCTGGAGTTTGTTGCCAATCTAAAGGGGGTTGAAAAGTCCAAAATACCGGGGCTTGTCACTAAAGCCATTGAAAAAACAAATCTGGGAAATGTTCAATCTCGATTGATTCAAAATTTATCTAAAGGTTTCCGTCAAAGAGTGGGAATTGCCCAAGCTTTGGTGAGCGACCCCGATGTTTTGATTTTGGATGAACCGACTGTCGGTCTCGATCCAAAGCAGGTGGCAGAGATTCGTGATTTGATTAAGGAGCTGCGCGGGCACCACACGATTATCTTGTCGACTCATATTCTCCCTGAAGTTGAAGCGACCTGTGAGCGAATTATCATTATCAATCAAGGAAAAATTGTAGCCCAAGAGAGCCTAAGTAATATTGGTGCAATGGCTAAGGGTTCCCGGCAAGTAACATTTAAAGTGCGCCGCGATCTTGAGAAGCTCGTCTCCCATCTGGCGACGGTCGCCGGAGTGATTAAAGTTCAAAAAGGCCCAGCACCTGGAACTGTGATCGCTGAAATCACTGGCCAAGATGAGATGGTTGAGAGTTTGGCGAAAGAGGTTGTTCAGACGGGCGCTGGATTATTGGAAATGCAATCCATGGCGCAGCTTGAAGATGTCTTTATTAAACTAACTTACGGTTCTATCGAGCAATAAGGAGTTTGCGGTATGAGAGGTTTTTTAACGATAGCAAAAAAAGATTTAAGAGCGTTCTTTTATAGCCCCGTATTTTATATCGTGGCCTTCCTGTGTACGATGATGTTGAGTTGGGTTTTCCCGATTCAGCTTTCGCAATTCGCGGATATGGCAAAGAACATGATGTTTCAACCGGGAATGCCTCAGCAGCAAATGAATATTCATTATGGGGTATTTTTGCGACAGCTTTCTTATTTGAATTTGATGCTGATTCTTGTGGTTCCAGCACTGACAATGCGGTTGGTTTCCGAGGAAAAGAAAATGCATACATTCGATTTATTATTAACCAGCCCCGTGACAAGCGTCCAGATTGTACTTGGTAAGTTTGTTGCCGCTTTGGGGGCAGTATTCGGTATTGTTTTCTTGGCATATTCTTATTGTGCTTGGACAGGATTTTTTGCCAAGTTCTCCTGGCCGCTGTTAACCATTGCCTTCTTTGGATTATTCCTGGTGGGCGGGGTTTATGCCGCCATGGATTTATTCTGCTCCTCATTGACCGAGAGTGCCTTGGGATCTTTTGTGATGGCGGTGATCATGAATATCTCCATCTGGTTTGTGGGAATCGGAGCGGAGGTGAGTGACAGTCAAGTTCTCAGACAATTTTTCGAACACGTTTCGCTGAATGGTCATCTTTCAGCTTTTGTCGAAGGAACAGTACGGACAAGTGCGCTCGTCTTTTTAGCCAGTGTCATGGGTTTATTTATTTTTCTTGCAGAACGAGTCGTTGAATCGAATCGTTGGAGGTAAACATGAGTCGGTTAGGAAAAATTTTATTTTTAATTTCTGGTTTGAGTGTTGTTGGCTTTTTAGTAACACGATTTATACTGGGTGGTTTTGTTCCCGCACTTTGGATTCCGCTGGGCCTCTTTCTGGCGTGTTTTCTCGGGGCTTTGGTTGTTGATCGTAGGATGTACATTGATTTTCTGACGATGAAGACAACGAAGCATGGCATGAACATGGGAGTGATGATTCTATCGGTCATCGTGATGCTTGCGGCAGTTAACTTCGTTTCTATTCGCCACTATAAGACGTTCGATTTTTCGTTGGCACAGCAAAACACCTTGTCAGATCAGTCGATCAAGCTTTTGCAATCCCTAGATAGTGATTTGAAAATCACTTTTTTCTACAAAGAAGGAGTGGAAGAAGCTCAGCAAAATCGCAAGGCCTTTCAGACATTGGTAAAAAAATACCAAGATGTCTCTAGTAAGGTGAGTTTAGATTTTGTGGAGGTCAATAAGCGCCCGGATTTAGCTGAACAATACAATGTCAACAAGGGTGGCGGTGTTGTTTTCGTGGAGTATAAAGGCAAACGAAACCGCATCGAACGAATTGAGGAGCAAGAGATCACCGGGGCGATTGCAAAAGCCACTCGCGAAAAAGACAAGATTGTTTATTTGGTGACGGGCCATGGTGAGGGAGGTCTTGAGGATTCCCGCGATCCAAATGGTCATTCGCAGCTTAAAGGATTACTTGAAGGCAATCGCTATCAGTTAAAACCTTTAGCCTTGGCAACAATGCCAGAAGTGCCCAAAGATGCTGATGCAGTTTTAATCGTAGCTCCGAAGCAAGCGTTTATTGATATTGAACTTAATGCTCTCGAAAAATACATGCAAGAGGGTGGCAATTTGCTCGTGGCCATTGATCCTAATGTCGATCACGGTTTGACGGCATTTCTTGAAAAGGCGGGAGTGAAGCTGGCCAATAACTATGTGATCACAGTTATGCAAACAGCTTTTGGCCGCGTTGCTGATCCATCAGCTACACCAGGAACTGAGTTTTCAGGTTCGAATAATATCACTAAGGTGTTTGGCAAGAATGAGTTTGTTTTGTTCCGTATGCCTCAAGCCATTGATAAAGGAACGCTCCCTCAAGGGATTACATTTGATGAGATCGTGAAAACTGGAGACAACTCTTTTGGTTATCCTGACAACAAGTTTGATGGTGAAGGCAAAAAGGGTCCTTTCACTTTGGTGGCATCACTCAAAGGCAAATGGCCGGCGGGAACTAAAGATTTTCAATTGGTTGTTGCGGGAGATGGAGATTTCTTAAACAACCAGATGCTTTATCGCAATCTCAATAGAGACTTGCTTTTGAACTCCGTGGTCACTTTGGCAAAAGAAGAAAATATGGTGAGCATTACACCTAAAGAAATCTCCGCCACAGAGCTCACTCTCACTGAAAACAAATTTTATATATTCGTATTTGCTTTTGTGACTCCGTTACCATTGCTTATGCTATTCACGAGTGGCTTCTTGTGGTATCGAAGGAGAAATGCATGAAGATTCGAGGCAGTCATCTATTCTACTTATTTGTCGTGCTCTTGGTAGGTTCAGTTTATTATTTTGATTACTATAAGGGAGAGGAAGATAAAAAGAAGAAGGATCAAGAGTCCGTCCTAGTTCCTATTCTCAAGGACGAAGTTGCGCGTGTCCAATTGAAAAATGCGACTGGTGAAGTAGATCTGAATAAAACGGATAAAGGCTGGGACTTAAAGAAACCTGTTGAGGATTTGGCCGCAACGGATGAGTCCAATGGGTGGGTTCAGTCTTTGACGACAGAAAAGTCGGTCGAAAAAATTGGTGAAGGTGAATCCTTTGATTGGGCAACTTATGGACTCGATAAGCCAGTTGGCACTCTTGTGGTGTACCCGAAGACGGGAAATAAAGTTCAACTTGAGATTTCGGCAAAAAAAAATTTTGAAGGAAATCCATTCATCAAGAAGAATGATGAAAAAGTGGTCTATGTGGGAAACTCTATTTGGAGTTCGCTTTTGGCAAAGTCGGTGAAGGAGCTTCGCGAGAAGAAAATCTTGCGGACACCTTTGAATGAACTTGAAACAGTCACAATCAGGCAAGGTAAAACAGAGATTGAACTGAAAATGCACGAAGGCAAATGGTCAGCTCCAGCAAAACCGGCTTGGCGTTTAGATCAAAATAAAGTTCGAGAAGTATTGAATCTGGTCCAGGAAATGCGAGCTATCGATTTTGTTCTTGAAGCTGATCCTGACTCAAAACAAGCCAGCGGTTATGGTTTTTTGCCAACGAGCCTAAAAGTGACCTATCAGCTTAAGGGTGGTAAAGTCTGGGAAGCTGTGTTTGGCCAGGATAAAACTAAAACTTGGTATGTTTGGCCAACAGATCTCAAACGAGTCGCTAAGGTTGAGGCTGCGCAGGTAGAGAAAATTGCCAATTCCTCTTTACTTGAAATGCGGGATCGAGAAGAACCTTTTATCTTCAATAAAGAAGATGTGAAAAAAGTTAACATCACTGGCGAGAAGAATTTGGAGCTTTCGAAGGAAGGCGAAAACTGGAGTGCCTCGGTACCTGGTACTGTTGAGGGTAATGAAGTGAATCAGTTGCTCGAGCAAATTCGTCAGCTCAGGGTGGCTGAGTTTTTAGATGGAAAGCCCACGGCTCCCGGTCTTGAGAACTCAAAGAAACATTTCATTCTGGTCGATCCTCAGGATAAAAATATATTGGAGTTAAAGATTGGAGATAGCTTCAAGAAAAAAGAAGATAAGGGTGAGAAGACTTATTTTTATGCAAAATCTTCTGTGTATCCTGATGTGATAGCCTTAAAGGAAGAAGATGTAAAAGCTCTTGGAACCGATAAATTAATTAAAATCGAGGCAAAAGCTAAAGATGAAGTTGGCAAAACAGAAGAAAAGAAGAACCAGTGACAACAAAATGCCAAATTAAATCACCGACAAGAGTGGATTTGGCCGGAGGAACCCTTGATCTCTGGCCTCTTTATAATTTTTTTGGTGGGGCTAAGACCATTAATATCGCGATTGATATTTTCACGTATGCTGATTTAGAGATTTTGCCGGATGCATGCTCCATCGAGCTTGAAAGCGCAGATTTAAAAAATAGGAAGTTTTACACCAGTTACGAAACAGCCATTCAGGATCGTGATCCTGATTTTGCGCTTTTTCGAGTCGTCCTTGAATATTTCAAGCCGACCTTTGGTTTAAAATTAAAGACAAAATCAGAGAGTCCCGTGGGTGGAGGATTGGGTGGAAGTTCCAGTTTGATGATCAGTCTTTTGAAGGCATTCGCAAAAGCTATGCTTAAGCCATTTCCGTCCGTGCATTATATGGTGGAAGTGGCCCATAATTTGGAAGCTCAATTACTGTTAACACCAACGGGAACTCAGGATTATTATCCGGCAGTTTCAGGAGGCATTAATCTTCTGGAGTATTCCGCTCACGGAATTAGACAAAACCTTTTTGATCATAAAAACCAAAAAGAGATCGAAGATCGCTTTCTTTTAGTTTATACAGGACGTTCTCATCACAGTGGAATGAATAATTTTGAAGTTCTACAAAAAGCTGTAGCTCGAGATCCACAAACTATTCGTGCACTGTCTAGCTTACGCCTAGTGGCCGAAGAGATGGCTGCAAAAATCAGAGCCGGTCATTGGCATGACCTTCGCGAGTTATTCAATCGTGAATTTGACTCTCGCATTCAATTGGCCCCTGCCATTACAAGCCCGGAAATTGAAGCACTCCATAGAATTTCTCTCGATGCTGGTGCAGAAGCGGTAAAGATCTGTGGGGCTGGTGGTGGAGGATGTGTTCTTGTCTGGTGTACCCCTGGAAAAAAGGAAAGTATTGCAGATGCTTGTACTCAGAGGGGATTTCAAGTTTTAGCGGCAAGGCCCCAACCGATTTTGGTTGAAGCATGAAACTAAAAAAACGGCGAGCGAAATCTGTGGCTCAGGATTGGCCTGAGAACGATCGACGTAAACCTGCCGAATTGAAATGCCATCGGTTCATTGGCATTTCCCTGGGAGGCGGTAAGTCTGATAGGACCGCAATGACCGTTTTGGAATATTATGTTGGTCCCCAAAAGCTCGTTGTGAATAGAATTATAGACCGGCTAAAAACCGAAGGGGAGTTATCTTCTGATCTCAAGCTCCATGAGTCCGTTCAACAGTTTAAAAGTGAGGTGGATCTTATAGCACTCGATGTTCCGTTGAGCTTGCCAAAATGCATTCGTTGCCAGCTGCCCTGTCCTGGATATGAGGTTTGTGAAGAAGATGAGATCCTTTGGATGTGGAAGCAGTATCGCCAGCAGGCTCTGAAGAAAAAGAATCTGCGTTTGTTCACACCCTATACAAGGCGTTGTGCCGAAGTTTTTTGGGGAAATGAGTTTGTGGGAAGCTGGAGTTTGGGGGATGCCCTCGGTTCAAATCAGGCTCCCTTACTGGCCCGTGGTCGATTTATCACTCGTCGTTGGGAATATTCGACTATCGAAGTCTTGCCGCGATTGAGTCTATTGCGTTGGGCGAACAAAGAAAAATTGTCAAAAATTCAGGTGAAGAGTCATCGTCATTCGGTTACGGGATCTGAAGCTCGTGAATATATTTTACGTCAGCTCTCGGAGAAGCTCGGTATATTTTTTTATGAACAAGATAGAAATCTTCTTATAGACCATTTGGTCACCTTCGACAGTCTTTGGGCGGCATTAACGGCGTTTTGGAAGTTCCAAAAACAATGTGAGCCTCGCCCCAAAGGTTTTCCCAAGGTAGAAGGTTGGATTGAGGTTCCTGTTTTTTAGTTAAAAGCAGCCAAATTGATGTTAAAACCAAGCAAAATTTCATGAGGTCCAGCCTAGTCACGTCAGGGCTGAGTTCAACACCTTTTTGAAAGAGGGGAGTTTTGGAAACTAAATTCTATTTGTTTGAGTGTGTTTTGGGTTTGTCCTGCGAATTCTCTACGAAGATTTCCGTTGGACGTTAAGATGGTATCTCGAGCACTAGGCCCGTTTTCAGGTTTTAAATAAACAACTTTTAATTGGTTCCAAGGTTCAGAGTGCATGTACCAAATCATGGCGGCACACATTTTACAGCACTGGAGGTTTGTTAACAGTGTAACGGGAGACGTAAAACCTTTTTTATATTTCTGAAAGTAGTCTTGAAGCAGGATTACTTCTGCGTGCAGGGTTTTGTTATTGGAGTTCTGGTTTTCAGCCGCGAGAATGACCTGGTTTTCAGCATCAAGCAAAATTGCTCTCACTGGTCGATTTCTGGCAAAATGAGGTACAGAGGAATAGATGGATTGGCGATAGGGCTCCTCCTTCATTCGCAGCCAGTTTAGGACCTCTTCAAATGAAGTTTCTTGCCAAGTGACTGAACTCTTCTTGGAGGTAAAGGTGATTTCAACATTAGCATCAAATCTACTCAGGCTGTTTAGGCCCAATGTTGAGCGGACTTCGTAGCGTTTTGCGGCTATAGATATCATACCGCGACACAAGAGGCCTGGTTGGTAGTTTAAATAAATTTTATTTCTCAAAATATGTAGGGCCTTGTCGGGAAACTTTTCGTAAAGTCCTTGAATGAGTTGTGTGGCGGCAGTGTGTGGCTCCTGCGGGATGGGCTCGTATTGAGCAAAGTAGGTAACTGCCTTTGTGAATATTGCCGCTAACTGGATCATTCGGATTAGTAATATATGGTAGTAAAAGCATGATGGCAAATTAATGCCATCATCGCCGTTGATAAACCGATATGCGAAATCAACTTTAGTAGCGAAGATCGTTGGGTGCTGTTGGAAGCTCGTTGCTACAAAATAAAAGTTAGGGTACGCAACTAAAATCTAGACATGGATTCACTTTTTTGATGGAGAAGCCAGCGGGTAGATCCTCAAGAATTCTTAAGAATTTCTTGCAATGTAAAATTATTTGGCTTCAAAATGTCTTACTATGAGAATCACTTCTTACTGCCTCTTGTTGTTAGGTCTTTCGGGATGTGCCTCACGCACTATCATTCGCGATCGCGAATATCATGAATCAACGCAAAGAATAAACTCACTCCAACTTCAAGAGGCACTTAAAAAATTTCCTACCAAAGAATCAACTGGCTTTATCACCAATTATGAAAAGTCTTGGATTCAGTTTTGGAGTAATGACAAGAAGGATTATTCAGTTTTACATCAACAAGCTAGGTCGTTTGATAAACGAAATTATATTAGTCTCTCTAAAGAAGGCGAGCAGTGGCTTTTTCAAGAGAGTTCCGATGGCTATATCCCTTCAGAACCTGAAGTGATTAGCAATTATCTCTTGTTAGCCCAATATGAAATGCTCGATGGAAAGTTCGCCGAAGCTAGGGTTGATTTAAAAAAAGCGACTGAAATTCTTCAGAAAGATTCTCATGATCTCAGTATTTTGTTTGATGATCCAAGTTTGCGCATGTGGATAGGTTCCCTATGGCTAGCTCTTGGCGAGTGGAGTGAAGCTCGGGTTGATTTCCGACGTGCCTTTGAGCTTACTAGAGATAAACGCTACCTCTCGCTGAGTGAACTTCCTGAACCTCCCGGAGAGTGGAATTTGATTTTCTGGGGAACAAGTCCAAATTGGGTTTGGGATCGAACTCGTTTGGAACCACAGTTTAGTGTAGGGCTGCGCCCTAACATTGAAGGAGAAGGAAATAATTCAGAGTCGGTGATTTATGCATCCACAAGTCCTTTATTTAAACGTCATGTGGAACGCTTAAATAAACTTCGAGAATTTGCACTTAAGAGTAATTATATGACTCAGTTTATCTCTGATGAGGCTTGGACAGCCACTAAGAAAACAAGTGCCACGTTAGGAGCTGCCTCGATTGCAGCGACTGGGATTTTGCTAGGAACGGGCATAGTAGTGGGGGGCCTCTATCTCTTGGCCAAGTTGCAGGGTGACAACGAACTATCGAAATACCTCATAGAAGGCGGAGTTGCTGTGGGTAGTATGTTTTATTATTCGGCAAAGTCACTTTATGGAGAGTGGACGGAAGAAATCGCAGCCGATGCCAAAACACAAGAAGACGATCGAAGGACTTATCGGTTTGTTAGGTATTTTCCTAGCTGGATCATTATCAATACAGGTCATTGGATCAGTAGTTATGCAGAAAAAAAGCAAATCGTGAGTCCAGACGGAAAAACTAAAGTAAATTTGTTTTGGAGGCCTGAATAGTACCAATTAAGGAACGCGAATGCTTTTACACTTCATATTTGCGGGCGTTCCTGAGGCGCTCATCGCGCTAAATAGGCCCAGTCCGGATTGTCTGCTGTACTCTAAAAATATACCACCCAATTGCGGCAACGTAGTAACGCTGACTTGAGACCCAAGAAGTTTTGATTCTTTCGCCACAACCAAGGATATGACGCTAAGGTTTGAGAGTGCCAAGTTGTCGGCAATCAATAGCTCCTTAATTGAATAATTTGAGTCCTTGTTTGGGTCAGAGTTGACTTCGCGAAGTTCGAAGTAGGAATTTCTGGTTTTTGAAGAGGAAGGTTCTTGGTAATATCCCAATTCCGTTCGTTTAGAATTTGTCGATCCCTCAAGAAGGCAAGTAAATGTTATATACATCTGTTGGGCGATTTGAGTTCCGGAAGAGTCAATCTGGTATACTGTTTTTATATCTCTAAAAGTGGAATCCGACGCAGAGAGATCTTTATTGTGTGGTTGGCATCCTATTAAAAAAATCACAAGTAGTGTTGCAAGTTGATACAATTCGAATTTCATAGATCCTCCGTGCGCCGGGATAAACCGGCAGATTGGTTGTTAATGTAATGTT
>CAZYOE010000006.1:0-1780 GCA_964648725.1 uncultured Pseudobdellovibrionaceae bacterium
AATAAAAGGGAAGTGAAGCCCCACTTAATTAAAATTTTCCTTTTTTACGGGCGACAAGTCTCCCCAGCAAAACCGAATCGAACCTTTGCCAGAATCGGTTGGTTTCAAATTCTGAACTTCGATTTTCAATTTATTCAGAGATTCTGATTTGCTTTCGATTTCTCGGAACATCGCAGCCTTCATCAACTCAAAGTCAGAGTAAACCCCGTCGGGATCATTTAATGGATGATTTTCAATAATGCCAAACTCAATGCCGTCTTCCGTAAAATCAAACGTCCACTGCATACTACTGGTTTTCATGGGAAGTCTCGGCGGCGACGGCCTCGGCTTCACGTTTTGCCTTCACCTGTTCGTCAAGTTCGCGGTTGTGTTCTTCATAGCAAGGGAAGCAAACACTATCGAGAATTGATTCTGGTCCGCTCAGCTCTTCTTCCAACTCAAATTCCTGATCGCAAATATCGCAAAATTTTTTAACCATATTAAAGTCTCCTTTCTTGGAGTGACGGACACATAGCTCCGGTGCGGCGGGATCTCAAGTCATTTAATACAACGTAGTAAAGCGTGGGCGATCTGGGGTTCGCACACTTTGACCTTTACAATAAAGCCAGCAATTATTACTGTATTTCCGAGACAGATTCTTTCTGTTAACTTTGCTGACACAATTAAGGGGTCCGGCAGCAGATTTCAATCAGCTGTGCAGGAGTTATCGTAATGGTAGGGTCGCCGTTACTCGCGGAGAGGGTGACCTATGAATGTTCCGAGCATAAGTATATTTGCGACACTATGCCTTTGCCTTGCAGTCCTTCATACATTTCTGACCAGCCAAATTCAAAAACAGGCATCTAAATTTCCTGAAGGATCAATTGCCGAAAATTTTTTTCATCTATTTGGTGAAGTGGAAGTTGTTTTTGGTTTTTGGGCGGCAGTCTATCTCATATTGATGGCGCTAAATCAGGATGTCTCGTCTGCGATTCGCCTCCTTGAATCTCAAAATTTCACAGAGCCAGCTTTTGTTTTCACGATCATGGTTGTTTGCTCAACGCGACCAATTTTGAATTTTGTTATCAAAGTTATAGAGACAATCGCCCATATTATTCCGGTGAGGAAGGCGATGGCATTTTATATCGCCGCGCTGACAGCTGGTCCCATACTTGGCAGTTTTATTACCGAACCTGCCGCAATGACAGTCACGGCTATGATTCTTTTTCGGAAATTCTTTTCTAAGGGTATAAGCCAAAAATTCATGTATGCAACCCTCGCAGTTTTGTTCGTCAATGTCTCCATTGGTGGAACGCTCACGCCCTATGCCGCTCCCCCCGTTCTCATGGTAGCCTCGAAATGGAACTGGGACCTAACATTCATGCTAACAAATTTCGGATGGAAGGGCGCGATAGCCGCTCTAATTTCCGTTTTGATCGTCGTTCTTAGATTCAAAGATGAATTTCAGAAAATGAACTGGGAACAAGAGAGGGAGAACCGGGGAACCCCGGTCTGGATTACAGTAGTTCATTTAATTTTCCTCTCTCTCATCGTCATGAGCGCCCACCACATAGCAGTTTTCATTGGACTGTTTCTTTTCTTTCTAGGGTTCGTCACGGCCACAAAAGAGTTTCAAGATGAATTAAGAATAAAAAATGGATTGCTTGTCGCATTTTTTCTCGGCGGTCTCGTGGTACTTGGAGGACCTCAAAGATGGTGGATTGAACCCATACTTCAAAGACTTGACTCTACACTTCTATTCCTAGGATCGGCAGGACTTACTGCTGTTATTGATAACGCC
>CAZYOE010000006.1:1790-71018 GCA_964648725.1 uncultured Pseudobdellovibrionaceae bacterium
ATATTTAGGGTCTCAGGTTCCAAATTTGAGTGAATCAGCAAAATATTTTCTAGTAGCTGGCAGCGTAGTTGGCGGTGGTCTTACGGTTATCGCCAATGCTCCCAACCCAGTCGGATACGGAATTCTCAATCCTGCGTTCGGTGTCGAAGGAATTAGTGCCACCGGACTATTCAAAAGTGCCCTGTTGCCGACTAGCATCGCGGCTCTCTGCTATTATTTTTTGTGAGCTGGAAGAGCGCAGTGACATTAATTCCATAATACTTTGTATTAAAGCTGACAGACCGCGCCGACCATAGATAGAGTTCCAACATTATGTCGTTAAAGCGTTCTCTTGGACTATCGATGTTAACCTTCTACGGAACAGGAATGATCCTCGGAGCAGGGATTTATTCGATCATCGGAAAAGCAGCTGGAAAATCTGGAGAAGGGTTATGGTTGAGCTTCTTACTTGCTGCGGTTGCATCTCTTCTTACGGCATTGTCCTATGCAGAACTTTCAACGATGTTTCCCAAAGCGGGAGCGGAATATGTCTATCTAAGACACACCTTTACGAAACGGCGATGGATCGCAGCAGCTACAGGAATTATGATGGCCTTTGCGGGTTGCGCCACGGCAGCTACAGTAGCACTCGCTTTTGCCGGATATTTACAACACTTCATCCAAGTATCGACTTTCTGGGTAGCGTTTAGCCTCTTAGTTTTCTTTTCCGCAATCAATATTGTTGGCATTAAGGAATCAGGATGGGTCAACGCTATCTTTACTCTCATTGAGATTTCTGGGTTGATACTTTTTATTTGGCTCGGTTGGCATAATCCGAAATTTGGAGAGGCACTATCGGAAACGCCGAATTTCAGTACGATTTCGGGCGCTGCTCTGATCATATTTGCGTATTTTGGTTTTGAGAATATTGTGAATCTCGCTGAAGAAACCATAGAGCCAGAAAAAACAGTTCCTCGCGCCATTATTGTAAGCCTTCTTGTCTCAACGATTCTGTATATTTTGGTTAGCCTTGCTGCCGTGGCTCTCATGCCGCCCAGTGATTTAGCTCAAACGGATGCGGCACTAACTGATGCAGCAAAGGGTAGCTCTCCAGGCATTGCGAGTATTTTGGGAGGGATCGCTCTTTTCTCTACCGCAAATACAGCTCTGATTGCACTTGTAACTACAAGCCGCATTCTTTATGGCATCGCAACAGATGGCTCCCTACCAAAGGCATTTGCACGAACTCTAAAAAAACGAAAAACACCTTGGGTTGCAGGGCTCATCTCGTTGATTGTGGCCGTAATTCTTCTTCCTCTTGGAGAGGTTGAAATTGTAGCAAGCGTATCATCTCTAGCAACAATGATCGCCTTCATTGCAGTCAATGCTGCTCTAATAGTCTTGCGCATACATCAACCAAATAAGAGACGACCCTTCAAAGTTCCACTGACTGTAGGCAAGCTTCCAATTCTGCCTTGCCTCGGTATTGCCGTAAGCCTCGTTTTTCTTTTTCAATTTGATAAAATAGTTTACTTCGCTGGCATCATTGCTTTTCTATCTGCAGGTGGGATTTATTTTCTGCATGCACGAGGGATCAAGTCTTTACATTAAGTTCGACCGTTGACTATGATCTACTCAATGGCAATGGGGTCTGCCTTATAACCGCCGATTGGCTGATGACTCCTACTGAATAAACCTTTTTTCGGTAGGAGGATCTATGTACAATGTGATTCTTGTTGGCCTTGGTGGTTTTGTCGGATCGGTCGGTCGGTATCTCGCCTATCAAATAGCCAGCAGTTTCAATCACCCATTCCCAATGGCCACCCTTTTAGTAAATAGCGTTGGATGCTTTGCTATTGGTGCGTTCTCGGCAGTCAGTCTATCTGCGAACCCAAAGTTAGTGCTCTTAGTATCCGTTGGAATGATCGGTGGATTTACGACCTTCTCTGCATTTGGGTCGGAAACGGTTGAACTACTGCGATCTAACCCTGCCTTGGCAATATTAAATATATTTGGAAACTTATTGCTCGGTATCGGCGCGGTCATAGGCGGGCGGATGATGGTTACATTAATTATTTAACAACAATTGTCGGTGCGAAGTTGAATCATCTTGTCGGACCAGGAAGCCAGTTTGCGTCGATATTCCTCAAAAACTTTCCAATCGATACAATATCTTGATCTTGGTCCATCTACTGTACCCTTCACAAGACCAATTTCTTTGAGGGCTTTTAGGTGCTGACTTACTGTTGATTGAGCAAGCGGAAGATCCAATACTAGGTCTCCACAGATGCATTCCCTTTTCTCTGCAAGAGCAATCAAAATTGCTAATCTCGCAGGATGCGCAAGAGCCTTCGCAAATTCAGAAACATCATTTTCTTTTCGTGAGAATTCTTCTTTTCTTGCCAGTGCCATGATTCGATCATATATCGTATTTATACGATAAAAGAAAGAACTAAATCTGGGAGCTAAAATGAATATACTGTTTATGTGTGTGGCAAACTCTGCGCGAAGTCAAATTGCCGAGGGTCTGGCGCGGCAGGTATTTCCAGATTCCGAGATCATGAGTGCGGGTTCCGACCCTGGCAAATTGAATACATTTGCAGTTATCGTCATGAATGAAATTGGCCTTGATATTTCAAAGCACTATTCGAAATCCTATGACGACCTTCCTCCGAAATTTATCGTCAGCTTGGATTATGTGATCACACTTTGCGCCGACGAGGTCTGCCCAACAATGGTCTCGAAAGCTAAAAAACTTCATTGGCCATTTCCCGACCCAGCAACGAAGGAACCGATTTCAGAAGACGAATCCATAAGGCGATTTCGAGAAGCAAGAGATGCGATTCGCTCACGACTGGAAGAGTTCAAGAAGGAAGTTGGTCAGTGAATATTTCCAAGCGTGTTATCGCGGAATTTCTGGGTTCGGCTGGACTTGTTATCGTAGTTGTTGGATCTGGAATTATGGGCGAGACTCTTTCCAATGGGAATCAAGCAATTGCCTTGTTAGCAAACTCTATTGCAACGGGCGCGGGCCTCTACGCCCTTATTCAAACTTTCGGATCAATTTCTGGAGCGCACTTTAACCCAGCTGTAAGTTTTGTAGAATATCTGTGGAAAAGACTTTCTACTACGGAGCTATTTGGATTTGTCGCCGGTCAAATTTTAGGTGGAGTATTCGGCGTTTTCATTACTCACATTATGTTCGGCCAAATGATTTTTCAACTCTCAACTCATAACCGAGGAGAGTTTCGGTTTTTGGTTTCGGAAACGATAGCCTCGTTTGGACTTGTTATTGTAATAGCGTTGTCGGGAAAGAGAAATGTGGAAGCAACACCTACTGCGATTGCTCTCTTTATTACGTCTGCATACTGGTGTACCTCCTCCACGTCGTTTGCAAACCCCGCAGTCACCATAGCAAGGAGCCTGACAGATACCTTTTCAGGAATACTTTGGACTGGAATGCCAGGATTTATCGCCTCGCAGTTCTTGGGCGCAGGGCTGGCATATTGGGTTTCGGAAAAATTCATAGTCAAGAGGGCTGCCTGATCACCGTTAGATTGTGGTAGTGGGGGACGACTATTGGCACCGCACTCCTGTTTTACGTCACTTCCCTCCCAATCTTTATCCAGGGTGAAACTATCAATAGAAGCACGGGCAGCGCCGCAAAGCAGACCACAATAAAGGCCCCTGCCGGAAGGTCATAAATATGGCTTATTACCATGCCGAGCAAGCTTAAGAAAAAACCCAATATCCATCCGAAGATCAAACGAGATCGAACTTCCGAAAAAAATAATGTGCTGACCACCGCTGGAACAATTAAATATGCAAACACCTGTAGGACTCCTGCAACACTTACAGAAGACGTAATTACGACCCCAAATAAGGCATAAAATAAAAAATCCCAGAACGCGGTTCCCATTTTTTGATTTCCGAAAGAAGCTCCCAGCAGTTGCTTTCTAAAAACAAAATGTATGACTGAAACAACCCCATAGATTACTCCAGTTTTAAGTACGTCACTCCAAGTCACCCATAAGACTTGGCCAACCAATAGATCCTTAATATGTTCGGCACCATGAGCGATTTTATCTACCACTAAGACTACGGATGCGGACGACAGAGCATACACAATGCCTATCATTGCTTCTTGAGAAAAAAGTTTCTCGTGCCGCCTTGCCATAGCAAATAAAGCTGCGCCACAAAATGTGCTTCCTAAAGAAATAAAATAGGTTGCGGTGGAGTGATGGTCGAAACCGAAAAATATTGCAACCGTTGCGCCTAACGCCGCCACTTGAGCAAGACTCAGATCAACGAAGATAACTCCACGCGCAAGCACGTGGAGTCCCAAATAACAGTGAATTCCTGCAAGGATAAGACACATTACAAAGGGGGCAGCAAGAAATGAAACTACATTTGAAATTTCCATTGTCACTCCTTGCCTTCGATAGCGCGAACAAGATGTTCATACAGAGCTTCAAGCGTATCGATTCCTTTTGCCCCCTCTACTGAAACTGCCACAGTTGCTGTGCGGATCGTGGGAATATCTTGCTTAATTTTTCTAGTGACCGTTGGGTCAAAAAAATTCTCTACAAGGATGAGAGGAATTTTCTGTCCCTTTATTATCTCAATCACTTCGAGAATGTGACCGCTAGTTGGAGGAATTCCTGGTTTCGGCTCCAAGATGGCTGGATTTTCAATTTTGAATCGGTCAAAAAAGTAGGTCAGCGTCTTATGGTAGGTGACTACTTTCTTTACCCCCGACTTGTCGATTCTCTCCTGCCACTCCTTTGTCTTACTTTGCAAGCGCGCTTGAAGCGATTTTGCATTTTCCATATATTGGGTCGAATGAGCCTGGTCCAATTCGCCAAGCCTTTGAGCGACAATTAGACTGACTTTCCCCACGCGAATAGGATCCAGCCAAAAATGGGGATTGCCAAAAGGATGCACATCTCCCTCTGATCTACTCACAGTGCCGCCACGGACTTCAAGTGGATCAACATCGGATCCTAATTCTAAGAATCCTTTTTGTCCGCGAGCAATCTTAGGGTTTCTTGCACCTTGAATGATGCTTGGAACCCAGCCGATTTCTAGATCGAGGCCGACCGTAATAAAGAGATCGGCGTGATTAGCTTTAACCATGAAAGAAGGTTTTGCCTCAATATAGTGAGGATCCTGTGTTCCTTTGCCGATACTTTCAACAGAAACAAAATCCTTCCCAACCTCTTGCACGATTGCTCTGAGATCCGTGGTCGACGTGACAACACTTAGTTTTGCAAAAGCCTCACCGCAGAAAAAGATAGATAAGAAAATCATTAGTGATTTCATTTTGTACATCCTCCTTAATATGCATGTGCAGGGTGGGCACCAATACTCACATTGTATTGAAGCGCAAAAGTATGATCCGCATTGTCTTTTCCTTGAGTCGTAATACGGTCGTATTGAAATCTTATTCCTGAAAACTCAGATGGAAAAAAACCAATCAACGCACTCTGTTTATTTTGAAAAGGAATAGCGTCGTCGTGTGGTAGGCCAACATACTCGTAGCGACCTTGTATCCACCATCGTTCAGCAAATTGATACTGAACCCAAGTTGCCGCTCCTCCGAGTTTCTCTGTTGGCTCACCTGACGTCGAATCGGTACGACCCGGCCTATCTCCATTCAGATATTCAGTCGACCAAATCAAGGCATGGTATTTCCCTCCAATTGAGGGACGCCATTTAAATGTTAGGTCGGCACCGAGGACGGAGCTTGTGCGATCAAATTGATTTTTTCCAGAGGTTCCAGACAAACCAAACTCCATCGTGAGATCGTCACTCAGATCCAATAGGTTTTTAATTCGAGCGAGCGCGCCGATGTCACCAGATTTGGGGCTGGCATATAGGTCCTCATTTGTGAGACTAAAACCCTGAACAATGAATTCTGAGTACCAACTTACAGGCAACAGTACTGCGGCTGAAACCCCTGTCTCATTTAGTCCCTCGTCTCCCAGCAGTTGTTGATGAATTAATGGAGCATCAATAAACGGGAATGCATGGGTATGAAGCATATTGTGCTTACCTAATGCCAGCTTCATTTTCCCAGCTCGTATGGTCACTGAAGGAAGAGATATCGACTCCAAGAATACTTCTTCTGGATCAATGCCATATCCAGCGGCCCCCGATTCCTGTGCTACAGCGAACAGAGCGACTGCCCTCATATACGGATCGACATCTGCTGAGAATTGGAACTCGGCCTCTTGAAGTGAGAATCCATTATGCGGAACCTGGGTTCGATCATCCGAGATTCCGGTTCCTCGCTGAAATAGTCCCAGAAAATTGACGCCAATATCAGGATTGAATGCTTTCCCCTTAGATGGTGGGGGAACTCCAATTGATGTCACTGATGGCGATGAGGAGTCCGCCTGTGCCCACGCAAAACAGTTAGCAAATAAAACTATAAGATAGAAAAAAATGATTCGACTCATTTTGCCTCCCAAAACTGTCAGCAAAAAAGAGAAAACCTTTTTGCTAAGACAGCAAAATTAAAATTTCTCGAAATAAACGTGATCTGACTTCAATCAGATATTGATAGGAGGCGCTCGCGGTGAATTTGAAGGTAGGAGAGCTGTCTTTATGACGAGCGGTAATTCAACAAAAGTAAACTCCTGTTGAGGCGACTCAACTATTTTGATCGAAATACTTGTAGGTTGAATTACTGGATTATGAGCCTGAGTTTCGCAAATAGCACAGTGGTGGTTCTTATGATCGCTATCCGCAAAAGAGTGCGTCAGTCCATGCAGTTGAAGTAAGAGAATCGAAATCAAAATAACAAAAGACAGTAACCGACGCATATTATTACTGTATTTGAAAAATGCATCAAAGGCAAAGAGCTTTGCTACGTTGTAACGGAACAGTAGCGACAGAAATTGCCCGCACAGCGGCGGATCGGTTGGGTCGCATGGCTTCGACACCTTTACTACGATGTAGTAAACATCATTTAAAAAAATTGTGGCGCGAATTTGAAAGGGGGATGCCACCGGATAAAAAGAAAATTTTCCCCATTTTCCGTGATAGGGGCGGGGGTCTATCCCTTTGATTCCTCTACACTAAGCCCACAGAGGCTCGCCTCGTGCGCCTGCTTGCGCTTCTCGCGCCCGATAGTCGCCACGATCCGCGCACTTACCTTGCTCCACTGCGGGACTCTTTCATATCGAAGCTACACGCATACTTAGTCTTAGGCTTGATGATGTCCGCAAATAGGTAAAAGCGGACGTACTACTTGCGCGACACCTTTGAGGAATCTGTGGCGACTCTGTCGTTATGCCCTTGGCTGACCACCGAGTAGTCGATCTCTATTGGGACTTTTTTCGGAGCGTCCTAGAAAAAGACTCTCCCGAATAGGACGCCAGGTAACCCAAACCAACCCCTGTCCACGCCGCCCTCAACTCTAACATCCAAGTCTTAGCGACCTTAACCAATCGTAAAGGCTGACCTATTTATCCACTTTAATACGCGAAGCATTTTAGTTTTAATCCCTAAGCCTAGTGTTGGGGTTAGCGCCGTCTTACCCTATAGCGAGTCGTTACCAACCGTTTTCTATCCGAACCAATTTAGTCTTAACTCAAACACCCATTTAAGACTCTGACAGATACCCAGACGTTAGGCCCGTTCGTATGCAGCACCGCAACAGGAATCGCGTGGACAAGTTGGTGGATATTGCTCATAAGTCCGGCAAATGTCAGGGCCGTGTTTGCCTTTATAGCGCCGTTTCCGGTTGTGAGGCGGGTCGATCTACCGTTATGAGCCGAGAGGCGTGAATTAGGGCGTCTGTGGCGGTCAGGCGTTGAATATTTGGGTCGGTCGAGAACTGCTTCAACTGTTCGCATATCTCCTGGACTATGGCTCGACGCTCCATCGGTAAGTAGAAGTGTGTGCCGTATCCGTCGTTGTGGACGGAAACTCGCTGGCAACAGACTTCACAAAGGCGCATTTGCATTGGGATCCTCTAGAATAACAGTTCAATCAAACTAAGACTTAAGAAAACTAAAACCGTAAGACCGATAGAAACTAAGACGTAAGCTGTGAGTCTTCCCCACTCAAAAGGCGGCATCAGTAAAACCCTTCAAAGAGCATTTCGACTCGACCGCACTTCTTACAGGTAGCGTTTGGTTGTTTCTTCAGACCACTCATTTCTGAAACCTCGATGGTCTTATCAGCTTTGACAAACCTTCCGCACTTTTCACAAACAGGAACGAAGGTGGCTCCGCCCTCGTACACGATGCGCCTTACGTTTTCATATTCGTGGTCCACAGTTAGCTCCTCATGTAACTGTGAACGACTTCACGAATCCGTTCGAACGTGGCCTCGGCGTCTTGGATTTGATCTTCAGGGAGCATTCCACCTGGAGCATTGTATCTTCGCTTCAGGTCACCAACGAGTTTTGGAAACACCGATTCTAAGCGCATGAGGTTGTCGGTGTCGGCCTTTCTGACTGCAGCTGCGATCAAGGCGTTGAAGGGCAAGTCTTTCGCCGCTAGATGTTTACTGATCTCGTAGTCGACTAAGTTTAGTTCATCCATCTCGTTCCTCCCTTTCAATATCCAGGTAGTAGTTTAATGTCTCGGCCCGTTCGATACGCTTCGGCCACTTGCGGGCCAGTGAGTTGTCCGATGGTCTGTCCACCGGGCATCACGATGTCGTAATAGAATGCCTGTTCAACTGTTCTGATTCCAGAGTCAACAGAGACGAGCTTTGCCTTTACATCCAGGACTAAGGCTCGCCAGCGTTGTCTGTTCTCTTTCTTTGCACCTTCTTCGCCCCAGATGTAACGCTTTGGGTGTCCCTCGCTTGATCCTTTGTGGGCGAGCGGAAGTGTGATCCTGACCATCCGGTCTTTCAATCGAAAGGCGACGAAAGCCATCTCTGGTGTCGCGCCGGAGAAGAACTGATCGGCTCCGTACTTTTGAACGAGGTTTCTGATTTCGCTTTCCGAGCGGTCGGCACTTACGGATGTGTTCTGAGCATATCGCTTCATCTCTCCTCCTCTATGCATCTTTTGTGAGTTCAATGGGACAGAAGAAATCTTCAGGCATGATCCAAAGCCAATAGATATTGGCCACGTCGATCAGGTTTCTTTGTTTTGGATAGACCTCAAGAGCCGTGGCCTCTTCACCGAAGACTTCATTCTTGATTCGCTGGAGTTTGTTCCAATCGTGTTCGGGGAGTTCATCGTTTCTTCGGATCATCACCCGCTTGACCATTCCCCACCCGCAGGAGTGATTGAACACCTGGACGATGTAGATATTGTTTTGAAAGACTTGGTCGGGAAGGCGGCCTTGGGCTTTCCCGTCGTTCAAACTTAAATGCTTTTTTATTGCCAGGTCGGTGACGTCATAGAACTCGTTCCAACCTTTTTTGACGAGCCGTTTGCCCTCGGCCTTCGCAGCTCTCATCATTTCTCTGTTCATAGCGAACCTCCTACGTTCTGAGTGAACTCTTCGTAAATCCAAATGTTCTGTGATTCCGATAGTGGCTCGGCGAGGAACACCTGCGGGCGTTCGCCATCGTATTTTACTTTTTCAACTGCAAAGGCGCGTCCCGACAGGAGCAGGCCCATGACGACTGGGCAGTTGATTCCTTGCTGTTTCAATTCGTCTTCCGTTGCTTTAATTCTTACATGCCGACACATCAATCGCTCCCCCTTCAAATGAAAAACTCTAATCTAATCTTGAGCAGATACCCTTGAGGCACCTTTCGTTTAATACTTCGTAGTAGGTCTTCAAGCTCGTGACCCATTTCAAACACCGGATAGGTGTCGAGCGTGACCTCATAGAGAGGTTTGCCTTCAAACTCTTTCTCTTCGACTTTAACGTCTCTGACCAGGCTACAGGCCCGTGCTGCAACGGTGATCTCTGCTTCGGCGTTGTTCATTTGCGTTTCCCCTTTTTATGAAAGAGCGATTTGATCTCAACCTTTTCTGGGCGCTCTTCTTTTTCTTTCCAGAAGGTGACTTTGCAATGAGGGCATTGGGTGACGATGCTGCCTTGGAGTTTGACCCGACTGGTTTTTAAATTCTTTTTAGTCTTAGGGTCAGTGATCTTTAAAAGATCCTCCTTTGAAAGCTGGCCGAGCATTTCCTTCTTGGCCGGACACTTATGAACAACCTGTGTGGCCGTGTTGGGAATCTTGTATTTGATCATTCGGACTACGGCATGACTCTCAACGATCAAAACTCTATAGGTGACTTCATCGATTACGAACTCGTCACCGATTTGCAGTTCCTTTTTGAAACTGCGTTTGACCGGATTTACTTTCTTTCTGTCGAAGACATCAAAGAGTGTGTATTCCATCAGTTCACCTTCGTATGTTGGTTAACGAGCTTCATCCGTCTGCCGTCGAGGGCCGCGTTGATGATGGTATTGAGCTGACCTGAAAAGGTGAGCCTGTCGAAAAACTCCATCTCGTCTTTGGTGATTTTCCTTTTTACGAAGACCATGCTTCGGATGAGGTGCGAGTGCTTGAAAAGCTCCTTCACCGATTTTCTGCATTGAGCGACGATGAGTTTTATTTTATCGTCGCCAACACCTGTGACTCCGGCATGATCAAGCTCCAGCTTCACATAGTGAGCGGTTAGATTCCATGTGAGGTCAGGCATGCCGACTCTGTCGTAGGCTTGACCGCAAAGGGAGCAGCACTTGTCTTTGTAGAAATTCTTTTTCTTTTCAAACCGCACCGCCTGGCGAACGATTACCTTTTGTGGGGCAACCATTCGTTCAAGCAAATCTTTGAAGGTGGGCTTCTCGTCGGGGTGAAAGCCTGTGCAGTAAAGGCACCACGGTATTCCATGTGTTGTTCGTTTGACTTCGATATTCATAGTTGTTCTCCAATCCGTTGTTTAATTTCTTGATAGGGAATTCTTCTTAAGTCGTCCCAGAGAAAGATCCTAAACTTTGGGATTGAGACTAAGACCGTAGTGACGGCTTTAAGGTCGGCCCGCTTGAAGAGTTTCGTCTCGCACATGCAGTAGACCTGATCAAAGTTCTTGGTGAAGATCAGGAGGGGGATGCGGTTTGATTTTCTGGCGTCAGCAAGACATTGATTCCACCAAGCGTTGATCTGCTTGTTGGGCTTTCCTCCCAAAAACGAACTTGAAAAGGACCAGCCCTCCTGGTGTTTCAGTTCCACACAGAAAATAAACTCCACCATGTCCTTTGGACTTTTAGGCGTAACGTCGCCAGTCTTGGCCCACCCACCGGAGAGCGGTGTGCGTTTACAAATGAAGCCACACCAATCGGAAAAGTCCTTTGCAATTACTCGTTCGAACCGCGAGCCTTTGCTACGCGAGTTCTTGCGTTTTTTCTTAATTGTTTTCATTGGAGAATAACCCCCTCTCGTCGCGCCTTTGGAGGCCGCGTCTCTTTTGACAGTACAAAGATGTCTTTGATTTCGTTTTGAATCCCAAAGGTCGATGGATCGTGTTCGGTGAACACGCCAATGCCTGGCTTGGTTCTTTCAAATTGGTAGTGCTTTAAAACTTCATGCTTCTCTTCATTGGTGAGCACTTCACCAACGCTAAAGAGGTATTTGTTGCGGCTTAAAATATTTTGATCAAACGAGTTCAGGGGAAATTTACGTCCGGTCTTTAATTTATGTTGTATCAGTCGCTTGACGCGATCACGGCCCAGACGCTTAATGCCTGTGACTGAGTATTGAGCGTCGCCGACGATGGACTTCCAGAGCAGATAGTATTTGGGTGGGAAACCTAAAATGAGTTCTGCCTCGATCTCTGAGATGATCAAACCGTCCTTAGGCTCCATCACCTGCAGGTCAGGTTTTAGAATTTGGAAATAATCTTTGCTCGCCGAGACAACGAGCTTTGGCTTTTGAAGAATCTTTGAGAGATAGCCAATCGCATCCTTGGATTCTATTCCAATGGGGGAGATCGACCTGATCGGACAGTGGTTTAAAAAATAAGTGGCAATCTCAATTTCATTTGCCAGGGCTTTCTTTTCTCTGTCGTCTCTTCGCTCGTGTCTTGTCGATCCATACTTTGAATAGAACTCTTGCTTTGATTTTGAGAAGTGATCGCCAAACACCACGCAGATGGTTTGTGGTTGGAACTCCTTCATCGTTGATACGATCAAAGAAAATAGGGCCTTAACCGAAGAGAAGCGCTCTTGATTTGAGTAAAAGACAGGAACCATTACGCTTCGGGCGTCAATAAAGACATGGGTGTAGTGGGACTTCATGTGCTCCCCCCGGATAAGGCCCACGCAGGATAAAGATGTCTGCCCTCAATGGGAGCAAACCCTCTACCGTCA
Organism: uncultured Pseudobdellovibrionaceae bacterium; assembly: GCA_964648725.1. Lineage (GTDB taxonomy): Bacteria > Bdellovibrionota > Bdellovibrionia > Bdellovibrionales > Bdellovibrionaceae > CAUJGP01. Next base: position 14,066 of record CAZYOE010000006.1, read on the forward strand.
TCGGACGTGGTTCCTAAGATGAAATCGTCCTCATAACGATTCGTTTCAATGTTGAATGCACATTTGGCGATATAGCGTGACACCGAGCCATCCACTCGAAACTTCGCTACGCGAATGAAGGTGGAGAACTTTTTGGGATCCACAGGTGCGTCTCGATCAGGGGAAAGCAAGATTGCTTTTGTGGCAATCTTTGTGATGTTCGATGTTCCGTGGAAGTCATCGATCTCAGGTGCGACGGTGCGAAACTTTTTGTCTGGCTTCTTTATGTGGGCTACAAGAATGATTGGCAGGTTCGACAGGAGAGCCAAATCACGAATGCGCTTTACAATGTCGGTAACGGCTTTGTTTTCGTTAGGCTCATCGGTGTCAAAATAATTTAGGTGATCGACGATAACGAGATCCGTTTCGTCTTTGAAAAGCATGAGGTGTCGCTGCAGGTCTTCAATTTTGAATTCTGTTTTTCGATAGACGGTTCTAAAAGTCTTAAAACTCTTTTGAAAACGCTCGTCGGCTTGGGCTTCGTAGGGAGCAAATGCCTCGCCAAGTTTGTTGTGATACCAATTTCGATAGTTAACGGTACGGATGATCACCTTATCGGGCCGTTGGTCATGGAAATAGGCTTGCGCGGCCAGTTTAAATTTAATGCGACTTTCGATTTCGCACTCTTCAGCTTCTAACGGAAAGAAGAGAATGCGCTTTCCCTTCCATGCATTGAAAGCTCCAATATGAGTTACGAGTTCTGTTTTTCCCGTGCCCGTCGGTGCGCCAAGAATAATGAGATCGTTTCTAGCAATGCCCTCAAGAGCGCAATTTAAAAACTTCACGCCAAAGTCGAGAAGGTTCTCGGCTCTGGTCTTACGAAGTTCTTTTTCTCTTTTTGATCGCTCTTCGATGGTGGGGATTTTCACCATCAGGCGTTCGTTTGCATCTATTTCCATAATTCTGGGAATTCCTCTTTCATGATTGAAACAACTTCGTTGTTTTGTCGGCCATACCATTTAAGCCATGAGAAAATGGTAGGGCCTCCGCCGTTAGGTGAACCGATGCGTTTGTTGGTATCGATCCAGCAGCTGGTGCTTTTGTTGTTAACGAAAATATTTAAGTTGCCGCTTGAAACTCTTTTGAAGGTGTAGTTTTCACTGAACACATGCGAGCCGCCTGAAAGCCTCTTGAGTGCTTCTTCGCAATCAAGGTTGAAAACCTTCTCCCAGAGATTGTCTCCGTGAACTTTGAAAACGGTTCGGAGTTCTTGTTTGGCGACGGCTTCTTTCTCTTTCGCTTTTGAGAGCTTGAAGGCATAAAACATATCGTCTTCGGAATATCGGCCTGGGTTCCAATAAAGAACTTTGACGAGAAAAGGATCTTTGGGATTTTTCACATGAAAAAATCCAGGCACTCGAAGAAGGCGAGAAACGTCTTTAGCTCTTGGATCTCCATCAAAGAAGGGAATGAGTCGATCAAGAACAATGGCTTCGTAAGTTTCTTGTGTGGCGTTCTTGGCATTCCAGTAGATGTGAAAACCATTTTTAGATTCGATGACGAGGTTTGGATAGAGTGGAACTTTTTTGAGAAGCTCCAATTGTTTTTCCTTTGAACCCTTATCGATGTCGATGGCCCAAGCAGTGATCTGATCTAAGTTTTCTTTTTTTCTTGAGCCTTTAAAAAGCTGAACGGTGTGGAAGATCCCCCAGCCCGAATTGTTCCAACACTCTGCCTCGTCTTCGACAATGGGAATTGCACCGGACTTCTGATCTGAGTCGTGCATTCGATACATGCTTCTATGAAATCCAAACTTCTCCTCGATCACAGAATAGAGTCTTCTTTCGGGCTGCATGTGTTCTCCTTTCCGCACACGATAATTTCTTTGTCGCTTGAGTGGCCGTTGGGCTTAATCCAATCAACCCAGTAGGTTTTGCTCATGAAGTGTCCCCAGGTCTTGATGAAGCTATTTTCAAAATCGAAGCGTTTGCGTTTTTCTGATTTGATGTGCTCGTCGTAATTGATGACGGCTGATTTAAGTTTCTCGTATTGCTCTTGCGTTCTGATCTGGGCTTTGCACTTCTGCATGCCGAGGGACTTCTTCATGTCCTTGCCGCGTTTAGGAAAAAGTTTGTAAAGGGCTTCAAAGTCGAAGTGGACACCATTGGATGGCGGATCCGCCTGGGTGGGCGCGGGAGGCGTATGCCCGCTAGATCCGCCCGAATCCGCCTTCGCGGTATTGGTCTTTTTATTTGGTATTATTATATTGGTATTATTGGAGGCTGATAATCGTACTAGGTCTGGTTCGATTATCGTACTAGAACTAGGCTGTTTATCGTCCTGGCTTGAATTCTGTCCTAGTTCGAAATCCGTACTAGGGGTAGTTCGATAATCATCCTGGTTCGAATTTCGTACTAGTTCGATTATCGTACTAGGCAGAGTCCACCGATCCGGTGGGTTAATGTGATATTCGTTCGCCACACCACCCGTGTGTCCCTTCCTAGCCACTTGAATGATATTGCTCTGACAAAGCTCTCGAATTGCCAGTCCCACCGTTGATCTTGAAAGGCCCGTTTCTTGTCCAATTCTTGAATAACTTGGATGAGAAGGCGAATAGGACGCAATCACACCATAAACACGATAAGCACTGCAGGAGACAGAACTCCCCGCACGAGCAAGTTTATTAGGTGTCATGTGCCATCCTTTGTCGGCCTTCTTTGTAGCCATCGATCACCCGTATCTGCGCTTCAGATTGTTGTAGAACCTCATGAGTGAAGTGTGTTGGCGCTCTGACAAGGATCCGCGCTCCGTCCACGAATCGTAGAGAGACTCGACGAAACTCAAAGCCTCAGTGTCTTCGAGCATCCCCAAGACGTAGTCGAAAATATCCTCGTACTCGGAATGACTGAATTGATCGCCATTGCCTTTATGTCGGTGAATGACTTTTGGATTCGAATAACTGTTTTGAATTACTTCGGACCAGCTGGTCTCCATTCTTTTTTGAATAGGACTCATCATGCAGAGGCTGCTGATGGTTTCGCGGTCGTCTTCTATTGTGGTGATCGATTGCGGTGCTGGTTTATCCAACTCCCCCTCTGTTAGTTTCATTGTTTTTGCATTCATTGACTCTCCTGTTGTGTTTGGCTTTGTTGCTCATGTGGAAATTTAAAAACATGCTTTCCATCTTTCGTCCTCGTTACTCGCACTCCCATGCAGTTCACTTTTGAATGAGGCATCATCCCGATAATGCATTCTCGAATCTGTTTTTCGTGGACCTTGTCGCCACGGTGGTGGGCATCCACAAGATGGGAAAATGCTTCGACACTAAATGCATCGGTCAATTCCAGCGTGTCGAGTTCAGTCAGGGGCGGCGGAGTTTTTGAAACCAAGAGCTGGCGAAATGCAAAAACCTTCTCCATGACCCTGTTCACATAATCACGGTCGAAGGTAATCTCCATTGTCTGCACACCATCTTCTTGATCGTTGTAAACAGTGAAATCGCATTCTAAAAATCCACTGACAAATGACTGCTGACAAAGCTGTGGGATATGACGTTTAAGTAAGAACGCCGCAGGTACTTTGTGGGCCGCCGTAACGTGAATGGATTTTGGTGAGTTTCTAACCGCCATGAAACTATCTACACCGACGTATTTGTTCTCCCAGAACCGTTTGATATCTAAATTAAGGCCGTCAAACGATGCTCTGATGAAACGGTGTTTTGAATGCTCCCCGCACACGCCGCGCTTATACTCACGGTCAGTTTCTAATCCACTCATGGCATGCCCACGAGCTTCAAAGACTCTGGACTTCTCCACAAGAAAATCGCTTATGTGCCTTTTGCCGGATAAGACCTTGCCATAGAGCTTTTCTTCAAAAAGCATTCTTGGGGACGTGTATTTATCCACCCCACAAATTGCCGGGGCATCTGAAGCCCCCAGACTTAAAGAGTCAGAGCGCCACCTCTCCCATTCGGGAGAATTCTGTTTTACATTGATGATTTCCATTCAACCCCGCTTATCGCTTATAAAAGCGGGTCCTGATCGTTCGGATCAGACGTGTTCATTTCCTTACGCGCTTGCACCATCGAGCCACGCAAGTCCCCAAGTTGGCTCTTCAGCGACTGAGCTTCGCCACCCGTAGGTTTTGCAATGCCAACGGCACTCGGATCATTCACCCAGCCAATTTTGTTTTTCACTTTGCCGTTGTAGGATTCTTGGATGACTTCGATTTCATAAAAGCCCTTTTCATCGAGCTTGCCGGAACCGTAGTGATAATCAATCAGCACGGACGGATCGTTGCCCTGGAGTTTTAGAATTGCCAAGAGCTGAAGTGCATACTTCTTACCATTCTCAGTAAAGTATTTGTAACAGGTGAGCTTTCGCTTTCCCAATCCAGGCACATCAAACTCAAACATCACTTGGAGTTCGAGCGAGGTTTGCCCCTCACGCTTCACAATTCCGTAGTCCACAACTTTTCCCATGTATTTTCCAACAGGGATTAGATTTTTGTCGTTCATATTTATTCCTTCCTTTCTTCAACGATGACGATCAGCTTTTCTTTAAGAGCGGAGAGCTTTTCAACATCGTCCCCGGCCTCTTCTAAACGCTTCTGTGCAGTTTGTTTCGTTTGCTCTTTTTTGATTCGAGTGAGGAGTCCACCGATGGCTTGCTTCAAAGCCTCTGGACTTTCAGGCTCACCTTTGTCGACAGCTTCTTTGAAAGCGTCCCAGGCAAGGGGAAGGTGATATGGGAGCCCCAAGCGATTGCCTGCGTCCCACTGAGGGCTGTACTCGGTGTAAAGGATCCGTTTTCCTTTTCCCTCAATGTGGGCCGAGGTGACCTTGCCGTTTTTATCGCGCTCGATGAGCACTTCGCGCGTTGCAAAGAGAATCGCGTCGGCGTGGTAGCGAACAATGGATGCGACTTTTGGGTGAAGCTGGAGCTTATATTGTTTGTAAGCACCGCCTGCGACAATGTCCTCTTCGGTCTTGATCTCGCTATGGCCTACGAGAATGATTTCCATATTCCGGGAGGAGCGAATGTCTTTTAGCTGGTCAAAGAGATCATCCCAAATATCTTGTGCATAGGAGTGACCCTTGCCCCAACCATAATCCTCGATGTGAGCAACGCTTCGCCCTTTCTCATCTGTTGGCCTCTGAGTGACAATGTCGTGCTCGACATACGTTGCAAGCTTTTCAAGGCCATCAATCACAAAGGATTTGTGATCGTGCTTTCCATGCCGCACGAATTTTAGGTGAGTCAACAGGTCGCCGTATCTATCAATGAAGGGAAGCCGGGCTACATTTAAGTGTTTGGTTCCCCGCTCAATGTCGGCAAAGATCGGATTGGGAGCTTTAGCCGAGAAACTCGACTTCCCAATCTTGGGTGTGCCGTGAAGCACGATGATACTCGGCTCCTTGATCACACCTCGTGAAATTTTAACCTCCGGTACGGGACCGGGGGGCATGGTCGTTGTCTCCATCATTTCTTTAACCCTCCTTTAAGAGCATTTTTGATCCAGCGTTGGATGTCTTGTTTGGAGCCGATGGCGGTAGGTTTTCGCGTGTAACCGAGAAGCCCCGGCATGATGAGAAGATCGCGATATTTGAGGCGCATGACGAGGTTCGGATCTTTTTTGAATTTCGGAATCAGGCTCTCAAGTTTTTTCCGTCGGACCTCGCGTTCAGCATATTTTTCTGCATGAGCGGTCATGGGCCGGTTGATCGGTTTTTTTGACAGAAAATGATTCCCTTTCTGCGCGGCCTTCTTTGGACCGCTAAGGGGCTCTTCGTCTTCTTCATCGAAATCATCATCTTCGGAATCGTCTTCTTCAAAGTCGGTGTCCTTTTCCTCTGACGAATCATCCTCCTCGGACACCTCATCTTCCAATTCATGGTCTTCGGATTCCTCGGCATCTTCGTCTGCATCGTCTTCCTCGATTTCGTCTACGTCGTTACCCTCATCCTCGTCGTTGGATTCTTCTTGTTCGTCGCTCTCCTCTGCCAACAGGTCGTCTGCGGACTCTTCTTCAGATTCGTCTTCGTCAAAATCGTCGAGGTCTTCCACGGCCTTTGCTTTTTTCGGTTTTGAATATTCGGGATCAAGATCGGAGAGGTCGTTTGCTTCCATTTCCGGCTCGACGAAATCAAGGGACTTGCCGCACACAGGGCATTCTTTGAGGCCCAAGTGAACATTGCTTCCGCAATTGGGGCAGCCTCCCCACTGCTCGGATTCATTTCCCATGCGTTGAATTACTTCTGTGACTCGTCCTCGATATTCTGCAAGTGGCATCGAGCTCTTCGAAACTTCGAGTAGGAAATCAAGAAGACTAAACTTGTCTCCTACCGGAATTGGCACTTTGTGTTTCTTGCAAAAATCTCCGAGCCCTTTAACTGTGTTCATTGAGTGACCTCCTCTAATTTGGTGTGAATTAAAAAATTCCCAGAGCCAAACGATCCGAAGAGTTGGGCATTGGCACCCCACAATCCTGTATGGAGTTCTCTTCCAAATCGCTGGCTCTGGGCGGGGATGTAGGGACTGATGCGTGGGATAATTAAAGACTTAATGTTGGTCTTAGTTTTAGTGTTAATTCCAAGACTAAGATTGTTGTTAACAACAAACGATTTCTTCATTTCCCCTCTCACAGTCTCTCACCCTTTAAGGCGAGCTTTGTAATTGACACCGAAAATTTATGTCAAATTACTAATTGCATTTTCTTCATAAAAAGTGAGTTGAAACTGCATTTCATGATTGATCTCCAATGCAAATCCACAATGAGTTCGGCCAACAATGGCTTTTTACAATGTAATTTTCCATTGCTAAGACCCGCCGTTTTTTCCGTTTAAGAGATCAAGAAGGGTTAAATCTCCATTTACTAAGATCCATGTTCCCTTCGGACTTAGCGTTTGGTTAACCGCTTGTAGGAGGTGATGAAGTTTCAAGTCTTCACTTAAGGCGAGCCATCCGTCGGGAAGCGCCTCTCTGATCAGAAAAAATATCTTCTCCACTTCTTCTCTCTCACTCATCTCACTATTCCTTATCAACGTGATACATTGTATCACCTATAAACAAAAAAGTGAAAAGGGTAAAATTGAAAAAGTGAAATTGAAATGTTGCGCCACCTCACGCCAAGGGGACGCTCTGCCTACGAAACCGGCTTCATCTATATATAGAAAGAAGAAATCCTAGTTGGATTCTTAGTCTTAGTGTTGGGTTTAAGCCTAAAACAAAGATTTTGACAGTCTTAGTGTTACATTGTATCACTCTTCTAAGACCTGTATGGAGGATTGAAAATGGCGAAGCCAAAAAATGAAGATTGGGAATTGGGCGAGCAGTGGGAAAGCTTTCGAGTTAAGGAGAGCGACGATTTGATGGCTCTTCTAAGCGAGGTCGAAGGTAACCGTGGAGAGTTTATTAGAAATGCACTCTTAAAATATTACGAGGGAAAGCTGCTCATTGATTGTCCCACCTGTGAGGGCGAAGGAGCCATTTACAGCGGCAGTGGTAGAGGCCAAGCCCTATCCTCCAAAAAGAAAGGGAAGGATGGCAAGAGCAAGGTATTCACCTTTAGATCCGACAGTGGACTCCAAAAGGATCTTGCGAAAGCAAAGGACAAGGGTGAAACCATTAAGATGTCTCTTGCTGTGGCCCTATCCAAAGAGCACGTCCTAGAGTGCCCCACATGCCGAGGTGTTGGCCGGGTGATTGGCGGGCCAAAAATTAGAAAGGCGGTACTCGCAAGGTTTTCGGTCTGAAAAACCTTAATAATTCTTACGAGTGTGACTTGGGCAGGAGCATACAGGCTTCGGCGGGAGTGGGATCTCTTTCATCGGATGGTCCTTTCCTTTACGACAGAAAGGACAGCGATACATCGAGCTTGTACCTTCAACTTCATTTTTAACCCAAATTAACCCCTCATTTTCGCAGTATTTGCAGACAGTTTTTTGTTTAGCTTTCATCTTCTTCATTTCAGTTGTAGAGGCAAACATCCTGTAAAAGTTGTGTCACCACCTTTTGCCGTCGTTTTTTAATAACAAATTAAGACGGGGCGCGTAGGCCAAGGCTCTGGCAAGTTGCCTAAAAACCCGCAGTGTAATCAAAATGGCATCAGATTAGATGCTGCAACAAAAGAAACTTGCACGGCAAGCACCAGTCTTGAGTAGCTAAACAGGAAATTGTTGACTATTTATACAAATAAATTTTGTTTAGCCGATTAAATCCAGTTACTTCATTGAATTTATGGCTTGATGCGGGCGGTTAAGGCAAATCCAGTGTCTGAATAGCTATTATATGTTTTGCCGCAAAGCAAGGCTTTAAAAAGGAATTTGTTAACTTATTCACAAAGAAAGGAAATGGCATGTCAATCCGCAAGCACTTACCGCCTCGTCCTAAAGACGGGTACACGAGTCTGCAGGTCAAGATGGAGACCTCAGTCGTCGATGAGGTAAAATCTTTTATGAAAATCGATGGGATTTCATGGAACGACCTGCTCACGGCTTGTTTCACGAAATACCTTGAAGAGTCACGAGTGGTTCATGGGGACAAAAAGAAAGAAAAAGAAGAAGCAGCCAGAAACAAGATCAACGCAACACTTCTTGGCATCATGACTATAATCAGTCTCATTGAAAGTCCAATACTTCAGGTCGTCAGCGATTTTAGCGACTACCTTGTTTAAAAAAATTGGACTTTACGAGGTTGGAACAGCTTTGCACTTTTGTCAGGTCAAAATAGGCCGAGAATTGTCCGCTATATTATGCTCGGATTCTAATTAATTTCAATTTAAGTTTAGTTTACCGCTGGTTAAGATTTCTACAAGCCGTTTTCCGTAAACTCAAAATGCATGGGGTCTTTTCTCTTAAAATTCCCGCCCCAATAAAAACCTTCTGATTCAAAAATTTCTACGATCTCAGAGTTCATATCTCCATCCGCACCAAGAGGATTTGTTTTAGCATTGTGATCAATCGCAATTCCCCATGAATGCATAGAGAGCTTCTTCGCTCCTCTCGTGTAGCGAAGATTATAGCATCCATCAAATGAGTAGAGTTTGTCTGAAAGCTCTGCATGAATAATGGCGCGATAAACATTCTGAAAGAGCGGGATCAAAAGTTTATTGCACCAGAAGCCATGTTTTTCGTCCTTCTGGTAGGTAAAGACGTGGTTAAGTTCCGGTGGGGTTTCGCAGAAGCCGCCATAAGCCTTCCAGTATCCACTATCAAGGGGATCTCCGAACAGTTTGTAGAGTTCATCTCGTGATCGAGGAACAACCAGTTCGGGAATGTGCGGATTCGTGTTGGGAAAAAGTTTTTCCCAAGTGACGGGGCCGACTACTCCATCGGCATTGAGCTTCGATTTGACTTGAAAGGCAACGACAGATTCTTTGGTATTGTTTCCGAAGATGCCGTCTACTTTGCCGATTGGAAATCCGAGTGTCTTCAGTGTTTGCTGAATGGTTTTGACATCCTCGCCGCGTGTTCCAATTTTATAGATCATTTACTTTTCAAATTCGGCAACCAATGCGGCCACAGCATTAAGTTTGGTTTTGATGTCGTTAAGAAGTGTGAGCGCGGTTGGTAAGTCAGTGGCGTCAGGTTCTGTCACTTCAAGCCCAGCCTTGATCGCATCAAGCTCAGTTCGAACGGCCTCGAACAATTCCTTGTCGGATGCTTGATTGCTGTTTGAATGACCTTCAGTTAAGCCCACACCATCGCGTGAGCCAATTTTAGGTTTTCCCATAGAGAAATCTCCTTATTCGTTGAGGGACTCTTCGGCGTAGTAGTGAAGCTCCTTACCGCTGACAGCCAGCGCCGCCTTTACAGTAAAGCCCTCACTATCCAGTTCGACATACGGGTTCACCGTGCCGTCACCATTTGCAGCTCTCACGAGGGCATCAGTGGCTGGCATAGTGTCCAATTTGACTGCTGAAATTCGGTCGGTGACGTTGTGGACTTCAACCTTGCGAGGCTTGAAGCCCAGGACAATTTTTTTATCGGCACCACCGCCAATAATTTTTCCTGATTTTGAAAAGGGTGCTTTGCTCGACATGGTCTTTCTCCTTGTGCTCTTAAGACGGAGGGTGTGCTCCGTTTGATTTCTGTGCCATTAAAAATTCAATGATTTGTCTCTCGGTGTTTTCAAGTGCCCCTTGAAGTTTGATTGTCTCTTGGGAGAGATCGTTCAACTCCTTCATGATCCCGATATAGATAGCCTTCATAGATCGTTGCTTTTCAACGTAGCTTTGCCTTGAGGACTCTCGCATTTTCAGAAGCTGTAGGAGAACCGGGTCGGTGATCTTGTTCTCGGAGAAACTTTTAACGAGATGGCCCAAGAGATTCTTTTCGTCATTGGTGAGATGGGATTTGTGAGAGCGTTCTTCTGATAAACTCTTGGCCTCTTTCTCAACTTCGTCGACCTCTGATTCAGCTGGAACGCCATCCATCTTTGCTGATTTCACTTCATCCATTGTGCGGTCGTATTTTTCCTTTGAAGTTTCCAATTCGATCTCCTCATTTAGTGATACATTGTATCACATTAAAGAAAAGTCAGTCAAAGTTCTTTTCGATCTGAGAAAGAGTGAGATAGTGAGTACCGTGCTGAGTGCTCACGTAGACAAATTCGCCATCAATTTTTTTGATCACTCCAGGTTCTTGATTTAGATTCACAACTTCTTTGTTCTTGTTGAGAACCGATGCCGTCACCTTCACCTGATCGTTAACGCTTAGTTCCATCTAAAAATCCATGTCCAGCACAACAACCGCTGCGCTACCAGCAAGGCCCCCGACAAGTCCTCCGATAACGTAGGACTTCGATTGTTCTCCGGCCATCGCACCCAACGCAGAGCCAAGAAGAACTCCTGCTGGCACTTTCACCCACCATTCTTGCCAAATTGCTTTTTGCTGAACCGTTGAACCCAAGAGTGTCGTGTTGAGTTCCTTTTGATTTTTGAGATCAATGCGGTCAGCCTCGCACTGCTCAACACCCTTTCTTAGATCCGACATTTTCTTAGCATTAAAGCACCAGGCTTCGACTTGGGATGGCTCACCGGGCTTTAGCTGAAAATAGGACTTAGGAGTCTCCGCCGCTTTTGTTGATAAACTCGTCAACAACATCAGCATCGGAAGTATTTTCATTTTTCTCATGCAGTTCCTTTTTCTCTTTTTCAGTTTTCAATTCTGTTTTAAGGGCCTGGTTTTCATTTTCCTTCTTTTGAATAACACCCTTTAGGTGGTGATAAACCGCAAGGGCAATGGTCGGCACATTGTCTTTAAAAAACCTGTAAACGATATCAAAGACGGATTTAAGCCACTCCATTTATTGAGGTGGTGTTTCTGTGGTTTTCGCCGGTTCGCTTGGCTTGTGTTGGGTATTGCCTTGGAGCCAGTCAATTACCTTTGCGACGAATTCGGAGGCGGAGCCAAGTTTTTTGGCAAGGTCATCATCCCAAGTGGCCTTTGTTTTCGTCGAAATCCAGCGAAATAGCTGGGCGAGACCTCCAAGGGCCACGTTGACTGCCAGGAAGAGAGCGATCAAATCCCATTTCTCAAGTATTTGCTTGATGATATCCATATCCGTCTCCTTTTATCGTGTTACATTGTATCACGTTTCGGCATACAAAATAAAACCTTTAATTTCGGGTCAGGCTCCATTCAGTTGATTTGTGCGTCAGGCCATTAGTCTTAAGGGGTTTCATTGCCGGAGCCTCCCTTTGATCCCTGTTTCTTCTCCGAAATAATGACCAGATTTTCGCTTATCCGTTTGATCTCAGACTTCATGTTAAGGATCTCTTCGCGGTGCTGGTGCATGGCTTTCGCTCCGAGGCTTAGGCTATTGTGATGGGCTTCAACGGTTTTCTGCACTTCAGCGACATGAGCGCAGAGACTTTTTACCTGAGAAGCAGTTTCACCGAATTGGGTTTTTAACTGTTCGGCTTTGTTGTTGACCTGTTCAAATGTGCCCTCGATTTGAATGGCTTTTTTATGGATTTGAAAAAGCTCGTGATTCATTTTTCCTTCAAACCCAACCATTGCCTTCTTTATTTCGAGGGAGTCCTTCTTGATTTCGGAAGCCGTGGTTTCCATTTTCTCAGCCGATGTCTTTACATCCTTTGCATGTTCATCGAGCTTTTCATTTACGGAATCCTTGAACTGATCATGACGATTTACAAAACGAACTAAGAACCACAGCGCAAGGGCTGTGGCAGCAGGTGCGATCCAATAGGAAAAAGTAACGAAAAACTCTTTCATGTGTCTGCTTTGAACTGCTCCAACAAATCTTCGGCAGGGGCCAAGTCTCCGGGTTCATTTTCAAAGCGAAATTCACAGTAAGGAACGTCTTCTGCGGCATAAGCCGGTGGAATATAGTCGAAGACTTCCAGAAAGTTTTCTCCGTAAGCTGCCTTGAGTTGCGCATGAAGTTCCGACATTGTTTCATACTTCAAGTTCACGTTATCAAATCGCTTTGTCCACATAGCTCCTCCTTTAAAAGATTGAAAAGGCCATGATTCTTACTTTTTCAATTCTCAGCGTTAAGCCGCTTGCCCCGCCGTTGATGCGAAACCCGTACTGCCTACGACCTGTCAGATCACCGTCCTCATAATCGATGGTCCAAAGGGAGCTTGGCGGGAGCATGTTCCGACCGAATGGACCTGTTTGTGTCCCAGGTTGCCATGTTGCGCTTGTGAGATCGTTTGTTGGTGTGCTGCCATTTGTGCCTTTGGTAAGGCGAAGTTCGTAAAATCCCTGGCCCGTAGAGTTGGCATCCCCTCCAATGCCTCTCAATTGTGTGTCGGCCTTATCCACAACCAAACCCACAAAGACAGGCCGCCCATTCTCTCCGGCGAAATCAATAAATTGAACGGGTGATAGTAAGGCTCCGGTGGTCGTTTGTGTTCCAAGCCCCTGACTGAGTAAAATGCTGGTGCCCCCTCCGACGGAAATACTTGAAGTGCCGATGACGGTAGTTCGTTTTTTTAGGAAAGTTGAATTTATCTCTTTAAGTAGAGCAGAATCGAAAATTCCCATTAAGCCTCCGTCACGATCCGAATGTTGTTGTCTATGCCGTTGTCCTCAATGACTTGAGAAGGAGCCATCCAACAATCCGCAAGTTGAATTTGGTTTGCGTTGAAAGTGAGTTTTCTGTTGAAGCGTAGTCCTCGAACGATAGATCGCTCTGAACCTGTTTGAAAGTTCAGGATTCCTTCGATTTGTGAAGCATAACCGGATCCTTCGATGCGGAGTCTTTTGGAAATATTCACGCCCGTAGTAGTGCCGACAATTCTAAAAGCCGCCCACTCGTCAAAGGTAGTTGCGAAAAATCCTGCGCCTTCAACGTCGTCGAATAAATATCCTTGTGTCTGGATTGGTCGAGCTGTGAAGAATGTCATTTGAGCACCGCCAGTATCGAACACATTCTGCTTAGTAGAGAAAGCGTAGGTCGTGGAAGGCGTGAGAACAAAGGGTGAGGGAAGATTGAAATTCGTAAATGTATTGTAGTTCAAAGGATTGGGAAGTGCGCTGAAAAGGACGGCATTGGTTGAAGCAATAAAGCCTCCAATACCACCAGTAGGAAGTCCCCCTGATGTATTCCAAAGATCGACTACAATACCGGGAGTCCCTGTTATTGCTCCACTATTGCGACCGACATTTAGTTGGAGATGAGTCATCGTAATTGGAAAGGCAGGGGTCGTAAAAATATCTCCTCGACGCTCTCCCTGATTATTGAACAATACATTAGATCCGGTTTGTGGACGCAGCTTCTGAACAATATTGAATGAGATAACTTGCGCAGGCGTGAACGTATTTGCCAAGATCAACATGGATTGACCGTTGGACAAAGAATCGTGTGCTACCTGAAGATCTGAGTGTGTTGCAAGTCCTGCAGACACTTGGGCGGCGGATCCCACTACCGCATCGAATTTCAAGCTCTTAAAATCTGATTTTGCTAATTTAGGCAATCAATCCTCCCTATCTCACCCGACCCAACAAGATGGGATCGAACACGGCGTTTAAGTTAAGTGACCAGTTCATCTGGCCTGACGAGAGAGTAATGGTAGATGATGATTGAATTGCCGTGACTGTAACGGAGTCACACCAAACCTCTCCATATCCGGCATTCGCTTGGGCTCCGGCATTGCCTGTCGCAAAAGTCACCGTACCTGTAGTTGCAAAACTTCCGTCGTAAAATCTTGCAGTTCCTGAAGCAAGAACCGCACTTCCACCGGACGGGTTATGTGTTAGAGTCCATCCGTATCTTCCCCCATTGAATGGTAAGTTTCGCCCTGAGCCGCCACTCATTCCGTAAACTGGATTGATCGTTGAACTGAATGAAGTGACTGGCCCAGACGATCCGTCATAGCGGATTCCTGTCATATTTCCATTGGACGGATTCCAAAAATTAAGAATCGGTCCAACTTTTGAGAATCTTGCGATGTCGTTCTGGCCGCTCGATATATCTTGGCCATTTTTAAACAGACCTAAATATCTCCACTTCGTAACACCAGAGGGACCTGGTTGTGAGATAGGGTGCCGAGTAGTAGCCTTCAATATGTAAGCTGATCCGACACCCGGCACAGCATAGAGCGCATACCACTGATTAGCGGCTTCTGCTCCGGTATCAAGCCCGTTATCGCCGGTTCCATTTGCAAAATCGAAGACGAGATTGCCTGATTGGTAGAGAGTCCCGTCATCTAAAATGCCGCCAGTTCCAATTCCTATTTTTGATCCTGGCATCAAAACTTGCGATGTAGATTGGAACTGAAAGTCAGCAATCTGTTCACCCGTTAGGACAGCAAGTCTTGAGGCAATAGTTGGGTCGACTAGGTTAGTTTTAATTGCCATAGTTTCTTTCCTTAAGAGTTTCCAAAATCCGCGACCAGTTGACTTATATCCGCCTCCGACAACGGCGCTCCAATAATGATCTTTCGTTGCTCAGATGTTAGCTGATCCCAAGCGGAGTTGACGGCGGCTGATCTTGCATTTTCAATTGCAAGTGGCCTCGCTGCCGCGATGTTGATTTTTTCTTGTTGATCCTCTTCGTCGAGCGAACTCCAAATTGACTCAAACAATGAATCCTCTTCGGTTGTGAGTTCTTGCCTAAAGCAGAATCTGATTTCGCCTTCATTATCTGACTTGATCCAACACCAATAAAGCGGAAGTGTCTCTGCACCTGATCCATGATCAAATGTAACGAGTCGATTGAAATTGGTCGCAAGCTCCTTATCTAAATCACCAAGCGAAAGAGGAAATGGAATTGCTTTCTGTTTTACAAATGGCGCGTCCATTCTAGAACTCCTCCCAAACTATGAAAGTACAAGCCTCAAGACTTATTCCCCCTCCAGCACCTGGGCCTCTGAACATAAGAGTGAAAGTGTGTGATCCCGCAGGAACCGACTTCTTGATGAATAAACCTGGAGTTCCAAGTCGCATCTGAATAGTCCCAGATCCGACTTGCGTTAGGTTGTATTCGGAAAGGGAGGGAACATCTGTTTCATATCTCAAGCCCAATCCCCAGGTCATTGCCGAGACTGAAGACATATTTGCCTGAACATAAGCAAAGCTATTTGGAGATCCCAGAAAGCCAGCGTTGATGATTCCACCACGAGTAACCAGATCGATTGCTGAGTTTGGAACATCAATAAAGGAGGTAGCGTTTGTGGATTGGCCGCCGACAAAGCGACTTCCTACCTGTCCGATTTGCAATCCAGTTTGACCGCCAGCGGGCCGAGATTTTTGTCGGATGATTCCGTTTACTATTTCCAAAGTAAAATTATCGGGCCGAGTGCCTACTGTCGTGAACATATTAACTTTCCTCCGCGACAATGGCGGCGGTATCGATTCCCTGGTCGATGGGACTTAGGCCGTTTGCATGCCATCCGGTTAAGAAGTTTTGGTTACCGACAATATAGACCTGCCCGCCATATCGAAGGTTTTCGAGCCGTGACCGATTTCCTCCTAATGTAATTGCCGTATTAAATTTAGAATCGAATCCAAGGCCGACCCAATTGAATCTCTTTGTGAATACATAGCCTCCAACAGTCGAAGTATTGAGATTGTAGTTTGTGAATTCTAAGTTCCCTCCAGAGGTCCAAGAGAATCCGCTGTTGACGCTGTTTACAGTTCCAATACCGGGAATAAGAGTTGCTGGCGTTCTCCTTCCAACAGTGACGTTGCCCCCTCCAAAATTTAAAACGAAATCAAAAGCAAATGCATAAGTTCGATTGGGATATAAAATCGTAGGAGGAAAGGTGAAAGTGTGCCTTATCCCTGTTGCAACTGGGAGTTGCGCTGGCAAAAATGAATTTGAATCAGCAAGCTTTACTGTGGGGAGGTTCGCTGAAGTTTCCCAGAGAGTTAAGAGTGTTTGAGCAGTGGTGCTCACGATTCCGTTATTTCTGATTTCGATAGCTATAGAATTCAAAATGCGAATTTGGTTCGCATGCGAGGGGAAGAGAGTTCCAAAGAGATTGCTGTTTCCATCAAGGCCAGCATCTGAATTCGAAGCCTGAGTTTTATCGAGAAAGACCTCAGTGCCACCAGCTGGCCCCGTAAAAGTATTTCGTAAAACCAAAATAGAGGATCCTTCAGGCAGGGTATCGTGCGCAACTTGTGGATCACTAAAATCCGCAGCACCAGATGCCACATCAGCAGCAGAGCCTAAGATCCCATCAAACTTAATGGACTTTCCTGCGGCAGCAACGAACTGAAGTAACTCATCACTTAGATGACGCTCTTGAATGCTTTTATCAGGAATGACGTTATCGACGGAAACTGTCTTTTGCCTTACAGAACGTCCCTTTCCGAGATCATAAATTTCTCTCATTCATTACCTCTTAGTCGTCCGTGAACGAATATTGATTATCCGTCCCGTTGTTCGTCACTGTTGACGCGGCAGTGATCCAATTGTCAGTAGCTCGATTTTTATTCCCATTGAAAATTACGTTGCCCATTACTTTCAAGTTCTTGAATAGGTTCGCATTGCCATTAACTGTGAGTGCGCCATTGATGACAGACCCATTTCCCTTTCCCTCAAGGAAAAGCTGACTCTTGGTCCAAACAACGGCTCCTACAACTGTCGTTGCGAGTAGAAAAATCTTCCCTGGAGTTGATAGGAAATCGTGAGCCTGCTGAATTGAACTGAAGTCAGCTTTACCATTTGCGACGTCGAGAGCTGATCCCACAATCACGTCTGCAAATGCAGCGATTCGTAAGGCATTTTGGTCTTTGGTGTCTAAAGTCCCCTGACGTCTCAAAGCATGAATGCTGACTACAGACGTTGTCAGGTCTTCAGAGAATCGAATTCTATTAGTGCCAGCTTCTCTGTAGAAGAGGGTTTTTACTGGATCGAGTCCCGTATAATATCTCGGTACTTCGAGGCCCTCTACAATGACAGTAAGATCACCGTTTGGTTTTCCAAGGTTTAAATTGGGAACGAAAGAAAAACCTAATTCAACTTCGCTGACGTTTTGACTGAGTGGAACATCAAAGACGGTAGAAATTCCTAAGATACCATTGGCATTTGTACCATCACTAATGATGAACCCTGAGTCAATATATCCGCCATTGTTGAACCCTTCGAGTTCATAGATACTTGCTTTGTAATCCAAAAGATTTGCGGCAGTAGTGACCACATCGTTCGTTGGACTACAGAAGAATACAAAAAAGCATCGTTCATTGTTTGTTGAAGTGGGAAATACGACCTTTGGTAAAGTGCCGGAAGCAATTGGTCGCTCAACAGCCTGTGAAAATGTTGAAGATAACGGTTGGGCTAAATCAGTGATTAGTCCCGAACTAGATCCTGCGACTGCAATTCGCGCCGCCTGGTCAAGATCAGGGAACATATCGTTTGCGAGCAGACTATCTTCGTATCGTACAACTGCTTCGGCTAAATCTCTTGGTCCAAATATCTTAGAGAATGGCAGATTGTCGAGCAGACCCGTAGGATCTCCCAAGTTAACGAGGTCTTTCGTCCACACAGCTTGAGAAAACATGATTGGAGCAACTGTGAAGACTTGGGAGAAGGGCGTATCAATAACGTAGTCGGTAGGCCCTTGAATAATGGTAATCCGTCGAAACTCTGGAGCGGTAATTTGCTCAAACTGCTCATAAAAAAGAATGCTTGTGCTGTCGAGCAGCGACCACACGGAGCCATTGAAATTATATTTTCCCTGACCAACTCCACCGCTGTCCTCAAGGATGCGAACAAGATTGCCTGAAACAAATCCAGATAGATAAGTCGCATCACCCTCAAAGACCAAGAACTTAGGACCGCTCACAACTTTGTTTCCAACAGGGAAGTTGAAAGCTGTTACGCTAACTGTGAATGAAGAAGCTGGGATGGTGATTGATGCAATCACATCAAGCGGATTGGTAGAGGGAAGACCGCTGATTGCTTCTACCAGTTTAACAACAATATTGCCGACAGGGTTTCCAGTTCGAAATCCCTTGATAACGAACTTATTGATCTTCTGGCCAGTGAAGTTAAAGTTCCAGGCAAGGGCTCTTTGTGCAACATTGTTGATGTCATCTCCGCCATTTTGAAAAGTCTGATTGACGGTTCTAACCACGCCCGGCCAATAAACAATGTCTCCAACCTGAAGAGTGAATGAAGGAACACCACTTGGAGTGATCTTGTGGTCACCTGGCACACCATCAGTGAGAGTCGACACACTTGGTGTAACCACGTCTTGACCTGGCACTCTTGGAACTTCAGCAGGGAAATTTGCCGTATGCTTGACAGTCCTAAAAAGCTGAAGATCATCGTAAGATCCAGACATCGACTCTGTGGCATCGTGTTTGGAGCCAAGAGACATTGTGCTGTTGAAAAAGAGGAAGTTTTGATCGCTCGTAAGATTGACGGCAGCCGATCCGATCAGGAGTCCGTTGACGAAGAAGCGTTGAACATTGGTGACGTAGTCATAATCGAATTCGATTTCATAAGTCTGACCATTCACTATTGTCGGGAAGTTGCCGAAATTTGTGTTGAAAATATTGTTGCTGGAGTCAACCGAAGTGACTTGAACGATTCCACTCGTCGCCAACAGTCTCAGCGTAATTTCAGATTGGTTTCCTATATCCTTGGCTCCAAACCATGATTTGTTAGTTGCAGGAAATCCACTGAAGTCAGGCGTCCACTTAAAGCGAATAGTGCCAATGTCGTCGTTTAGTCCCTGACCGAAGTTTGCATATTGGGCACGTCCACCGCCTCCAGGAACATTAAGACGATTTGATGAGATCGTCGCACCACCAGTTAAGCCTCTCGCTGGAGCGCCTGCAGCGAAGTCAGCATTCGTAGAAGCATTAACAAAAGTGTCTCTGAAAGTTTCATCAACCACAGAGAGAACTCGCGGGATTTCACCTGCAAAGTTGGTGGTATGTTGAATTGTCTTAAAGATTTGTAAGTCATCGAACTGGAAGTTGCCTGAAAAGTTTCCGTTACCGTCAGAGCCCAGTACAAAATTTGCACTCACTGTATAGCTGGCACTTCGAGAAATAGTACCTGTGTGAGTAGCACCTACCTGTACACCGTTGACGAAAAGTCTTTGAGCGCCTGAGACGAAATCGTAGCTGAACTCCACTTCACACTCGACCCCTGGGGTGACGCTAGGAATACCAAAGTTTGAATTGATATTTGTAAAGCCCACGCTATCGAAAGCTTGATAGGTAAGAGCACCAGATGGCTGACGCTGAAGCATGAGCGCGTTTTCGGCGGCAGGTTCTCGCGCTTCGAACAGAACCTGAAATCCACCGGGCGCATTGGGAATCCATTTAAACCTGATTGTTCCAACGCGGGGGTTGATGTTTCCATCAGGCCCTGCTGTGAATGCTTGAATACGAGTACCACCGGAAGAACCGGAAGTTGTCGTTAGTTTCCCAGGATTTGCAGTGATATTGCCGCCGCCCAGAAAGAAAAAGCGTTCATCACCTTTTGAGATCAATGCTTCGAGGAGAACACCTACTCCTGTAAAATCACAGCGCAGGAGTTCATTGTTATTGAAAGGATCAGGAACTGTTCGAACCAGGGTATTTAGAGAAACCACCAATTGAGGCTGATTAATCCCGCCCTCTGTAGTTCCAAATGTAATATCAAAGCCAGCGGTTTCGCTTCCGACAATATTCAAAGATGAAGAATCAATGGATGATAATGCTTCCAGAAACCCGATCAATCCCGCCGCATTTGTGCCCGCCGGAATATTTGTCGTTTCATTCCCATCATGACTTAAACGATAGAAGCCGCCTGTTGGAACTGCGCTAAATATTAGGCGCTGAACTTCGTTGACTTGATTGATGATCGTAACGGAGGCCGTTTTTGATTTGTCACACTGAAGACGATAGGCTCCATCGGTGTCGTGATTAGCATTCGTGAGAGGATCATTGACCTTCGATGTGGGATCGGCAGGAGGTGTTGTGAGGTCATCGGTGACGGCTGCCTCAAAACCATCTTCAGGTTCAATCGGTGCTCCGCCTCCGCCGCTTACAACTGGAGTTGGTGATCCTCCGCCTTTAGCTCCGAACCTTACGATGTTTGATTCGGAGATAGCGAGAATTGTTCCAGCACCGCCCGCACCGTTGTCCCGAACAACAAGAATACCAATCGGTAAATTATCTCCGAGGTCTGGATCGTTGGCAGCTCCCTCAGTCGCGCCATCATTTGTCGGCAAGACAACGACCAATTCATTGTTGTCATCAAGAGCGAGACCGTATTTGAAAAAGCGATTGGGTGCAGACGGAGTATAAGGAGTGAAGTTTACTCCACCACCAGTTACAACACCTGTTGCAAAGTTAGCTGTGCCCCCAGCATAGACAACAACTTCACCGTTGTTCGTTAGTGCAAATTTGCTGGAGTCAGCGGCTAGAATTTGTGCTGGATCAATGATTACTGCAAAATTGTTGGGATTGTTGGGTCTTACCTTTAAGAGCTTTCTCGATAAAGTTTCGTCGTAGGTTTCGTTGAGGCTGGAGTTGACTACGATAGGAGTAGTGTCCGCTTTCTTATAAACTACTCCAAGTGCCGTTAGCTGATCGCGAGCGGCTTTATGATCTCCAAATTCATTCACCTCTGTAAGAATCTGTCCGCCATGTCGTGTGATTTTGAACGATTCTGCGGGATCATCGTTGTCAGAATCAAGATCAATTGAAAGAAGGCTCGACGGCAAAGATATATTTGTACCGAAGAAATTTATATCTCCGTTTTGAAGAAGTTCGAAAAGCGTTTGCAGGCCGCCGTTCTTGGTGACTCTGAAAGTCTCACCACCCGCGAGATTGTCGGTGTCGAGATCAATATTGAAGATCGGGTTTTTAGCTAGGATATTTCCAAACAGCCATACGTTTCCAGATTCCAAAATTCGGAAAACTTCATTTAAGGGATCGACGGAATTGTTATAAAACTGATAGCCATGTCCCGTGCCGTTGTTGTCACTGTCGATCAGGAAAATCATGTCGGTCAGTGATTGCAGTTTTGCATTTAAAGTGACTACGTCGACATTGATGTCGTCGCCTAAAGTTGAGCTACCTTTGATATTCTGATCGCCTTCGACAATAATCGTAGACTGAAAGACAGAGTTGACGGCGGCAATATTTTGAAAGTAGGCATTCCCGTGAGCGTCGATGAATGCAATAGGGTTTCCCAATGCATTTCTGAGTCGCCACTTAATCCCTTGAATTCCTGATCCTCCCGAAGAAGGGAAAAGAGTATGTACGACTGGCACGTCGGGAGAGTCTTCGTCACTCGCATTAACCTGGGTGTCGAGTTGAACGCCGGGGATAATTTGCTTGGTAGTAATTCTCTCTGGAGTGATTAAGGTGTGAGTGCCATCAACGGAACTATGCTCTTCGAAGAAGAGCGAAACGAGACTTGGGAAACTTACTGCATGATTGTTGACGTCGGTTTCATCAAAAGCGCTTGGAGTATTGCCGGGGCCTGCGCCTGTGACGATGCCGAGAAATAAGATGTTATTGTCGAGCCGCAGGTCCGTGTTTCGTCTGATCGTCGGTCCTTTTAGAAACACCTGATAGTCCGAAGGATCCGTTGAGATGTTGCCGAGAGTTTGTCCGAGGGCCGTGAGCGTCTCGATCTTGTTGTTCACCCCATCCCAGATCACAGTCAGTTCTTCAAATGAATGGGCTTGATTTTGAGCCCGCTTAAGCCAAACAACAGCCTTTCTGCCCGCGTGACTAACACCGGGTTCACAAACGCTATCGATGATAAGTGTTAGGGTTTCATCGCCGTCGTCGTTAACGGAATTCGGATCGGCTACTTCGCCAATCGATTCCTCTTTAAAAGTGTATTTGATCTCGCCCGTTCGGACGTTGATCTCCGTTTCGCGGGGGAGATAGTTGAAACGAAGGCCGACATAATATGGAACTGAGAGCGCATTCTCAAAGGAGATGAGACTTGCGTCGATGGGATCAAGAATTAAGTAGTTTCCTTGAGCACCATCCGTTCCCCGCAAGGGAGACGAAATATCAAAAGTATCGGGCGCAGAGGCCGAAAGAATATTTGAAACAAGAATATTCGGTTCAAAAACGCCGTTGACCGGAAAGAGCTTAGTAAATACGTCATGGATTTTCTGTTCGAGAAAATCAAAAAAGTTGTCGGTGATCTGCTGCTGAGTCAGGAACTTTTTAAGGTATATGTCGACTTTTCGATTACCTGTAGCCATTCTTTTGCTTTCCTAACAGTTTATGTGATACATTGTATCACTTTAAATATTTAAACTCACCCCAAAACTCACAAATTAAACCCCGGCAGCACATGCCTCACATCAATAGGAAGCTGGAGCATTTCGATCTCTCCGGTTTGCATTGTGGTACTAGCGGTGGTCTTGAACCCAAACTTGCCTTTTTCAAAACTTGCGTCCCTTAGTGAGTGAATCCGGTTGCTGTCAAAATAGGTCTGAAGCAATGTGTCGTTAGATAGAGAGTCGAAACTCGTCTGAATCGTAAAAATGTAGGAAGCCTCCGGCACTATGTCCACAGGGATAGGAGCGCCGATTTGAACGGAGATCCCTCCCACAGTTTTATCCAGGGAGAGCTGGCGGTTAACCGTGTCGACTCGATATTCGTAAAAGTTGTTCAGGTCTTGAACGAAAAACAGAACTGAAAAAACTCCCCCAACGAGAAGAGTGTCATTGGCCTTTACCTGAAGAACGATGTCTTTAAAGTCCTCGTCTCCCAGAACGTCAGTCACAACTACGGAGTTCGGAGCGATTTCCAGCTGCTTATCCACATTGACTAGAGAACTTCCCGTAAGATTAACGAAGCGACCACTTCCACTGCTGAAGTCTTCAAAGAAGCTAATGAAAATTGCATTTACTCTTTCAGAACTTGGACGCATCAAGTTCAAGATTCGAAGCATGAGAATTTTATTCAGATCCCCTTCGTCGACGATGCGAACATCAGAGTAAAACTCATCGAGCTGCTCTTCGATGTATTCAATAAATCCTGTGATTGGAACGGTAAGTGTGGGCTGGTTTACGAGGTAGACGTCATTTAATGAAAGCCTTACGTTGTCGATGTCGGCTATCAAGTTATTCACAATGACGCCAGAACCACCAACCACAATTTGACCGCCATTTGTTAGGTCGCCAAGAGATCCGAGCGGAACTAGAGGTGTTGATTCCGTGCCTCCATAGTAGAGCCTTGCTCCTGCACTTCGATCTACGACGAGAGCTAAATGTCGGGGTTGTCCATCGTCGATGTCGGCAATTGGAGTAAGAGTATCGCTAATCATATTTACTCCATCATTGAGTTGAAAGGAGATGGAGTTGGCAGCTGGATCGATGGTGATTTCAACGCCTTTGCCGGAGAAATCTTTCTTATAAAAAACCGTTTTTGAAACTTGAGAGGTATCGATTCGTAAAAATAGCTCAATGGTGAATTCGCCGCTCAGATCATATTTTGCCGTATTCGGAAGGGATATCACACCGCCTTGAAGTTTTGCGTACTTGTGACTTCCTTGTGGAAATCCCGTCGGTGGAGTTTGAAAGAAACCAATTGGTCCACTTGATGTCGCGTGATTACCTGTAAGGCTTCTGTCTTTCAGATTGCCTTCGAAGGTTAAAAGACAAACTACATTGTTGGATGGATCTTGGCTGGCTTCTACTCCTGGAACAGAAATAAGCCAGGAGTCCTCTCCCAGCTGCTCCTCACCGAAGGCTTTCTCACCAACGATAAGTCGAAAATCAAACCAGTTAAAAACCCGCACGGATTTTCCCGTGAAGATGCGGACAATGTCCTGATACCCAGGCTCAGTTCCTTTTTCATTCCAAATGGGAATGCCGACCGAGATCAATTTTCTAAGATCAGCCTCGGTCAAATCTTGGGTGATATTGTTAAGTTCCTTCGTAAAGCCGACATGATCTTTCAAGTAGATCAGAAGATCGGCTCTGGTCTTTGCCGGATTCTTAATATTCTTTAGCTCTTCACGTTTGGCTGAAATCTGCTCAAAAATTGCCTGCGGGCCAGTCAGGAACCGCTCAAGAAAATTATCTCCCTGCTCCACATCGAGAAGACGAAGTGGCCTATGGAGGAAGGTGAAAATATCGTGCTGAAAGTTAGGATCAATTTTTGCCATAGTTTAAATCACCACAATGTTGATGTTGCCCGCCAGTGGAAGCTCCCTAGTGGTGAGTTGAATATCTGTCGCGGGCAGATTTAATATCACCTTCTTAATATTGATCGGATCTACATTCGTGATCTCCGCAATGATTGTGGATCTTGGAATCTCTGAAGCAAAAGCCCATCTTTTGGTTACACCATCGTTGAAAGTCGCTTCTGGATTTAGCAATGCGGATACTGCGTTTTTAATGGTCTCGGCATTACCACCTGTGACGATTGCATCGATGTTGATGATCCGGGGAGTGTAATTCACAACCGTGACTTCGTGGTTTGACAGAATTGTGGGTTTAATTCCCTTTGGCTTATTGCCGTTGAAAAAGTCTCTCAGTTCTTCTCGTTGGGCTTCAGTGAGAAGCGCACCGCCAGGGCCAACCACCACAAGCTCAATGGTTTTCACTCCAAAGGTTTCTTCGATGGCAAGACCACGAGCCACAATCCGACTTCCAGTGCTTGCAATGAACTTTGTCGCAAGCTCTTCAAAATCAGTTCGAACAATGGCCTGGTTTCTTGTTCTAACTGTCGCAGGGCCTTCAATCTTGATCCTTGCAAAGTCCTCTGGGGTTGAGCCTTCTTTTACATTGTAACCAATGGCTTGTCGGGGATTGAAAACGCGGTTGACGAAGCTAATGGCGCTCTTATTCACGGTGACGGTATTGGCACCGACGTTTCCGTCAATGTCGGCCCCGATTCGGTAGATCGCTCGGATATTGTCGATTCCTGGAGATGGAATCTTCCCACTCTTGCCATCACCGAAACGAATCGTCGCAGTATCATCGCCTTTGATTTCCAGTTCGTAGTCCTTAGAAACCGAAGTAGAGTTGAGAAAGTTCTCGACCAGATTCCATTTCTGAAAACCTGCTCCCTCATTGACTTCAACAATCAAAGTGCCTTCAATAAGCGGCCTAAATGTGAGCGTGAACTCCTGCTTGGGAGCACCGTTGGAACTACCAAGAGGATCCTCGGCTACCGTCTGACCTTGAACAATCGGCACAAGTAAGAACTGCTTTCCGGTATCGATTCGGATTTCATCTACGTTGGGATTTATCGGTGAAGTCACTTTCAATACGCGAAATCTCAGCCAATGCCCGTTGATAGCGTTGATGCTGGTCTTCAGCCAGTTCTGAGACTGGTTCTGGGGGAGAGAATAAACGACTTTTCCGTCCTCCGAGAGAAGACCAGACTCATCAGTTAGGTCACTCACTTCATTCCAGATTGTTCCAACGACGTAGGCTTGCTCATCAAGATTTACGACAGCCTGGCCGAGCAAACCGCTTGTTCGAATGATATTTTTTCCGGCCACGAACTGACTCACAACAGTTTCTGCGGCACCGGATGACGACAGGACTACGCGCACCACTGTGTTTCTTCTATCTTGAATACCGAGAAGTGTGGTCAGTTCAAACTCAAGATTAGAACCAAGATTTATGACGACATCGGGTTTCGCGTCTTCAAGGTTGCCATCGTAAAACTCCCAAACGCCATCAATTCCGCTGGCAGGGGTGTTTAAGATAAATTCAACCGTGTCCCACATGATGTCCGCGTTAGCGATGTAAAGAACGTCTCCGGCCTTCGGCGTATCGTCGAAAAGATCAAAAAACACTCCAGGTGTTGAGGCAACGCCCGCACGATTCAAGCCAAAACCAGCGTTTCTAACATCAAAGTTGGGGGTTGGATTGTCCGATGCAGTGACCACAATCTGTTCTACATTCTGAGCTAGTGGGATTAACGAAATGGTGTTTACGCCGTCGTGAACGGCAAATATTTTGTCTTTGATATTTTCGGAAACAGCACTGTTGATAGCGGTAACAAGATTTGAAAGTGTCGCAGGAATTGTCCCTCCAGAAATCCATTCAACGCCAAAGCGAAATTCAACTCCTGCAATCGTCACTTTATCCAAAGGGTCAAAGACGTTAGAGAGAATCTTAATTTTCCCTGCTGTGAAGGTGAAAACTGCCGTCGGCTTATCAGTTGGACTAATGGTGAAGCTACTGTTGGTTTCAAAAATGATCTGAGGACTTTCTTCTGTTTCAACTGTTCCGAACTGTGAATTCAGTGGGACGATGTTTGTCGGAACAGTGAATACTTTTGAAAATTCCAAAATCTCATCTGTTTGTGACGGCGTTGCCTGTCGCAGTTTGACGGCAATTAGACTTAGCTCTGATCTTACGGATTCGAGAAGTCGGGCGGTTGCAAAGAAAGACTCCGTGGCCTGAATATCTAAAAGAACATTGTTAAGGTGTCCGACTAGGGCAAAAGCACTTAGGAGTTGAATATAGGGTTCATGCTCATTCTCGTCAGTGATCTCTGGCACGTTCTGCCGCTTGAACTGAATGAGCGCACGGAAAATTTCGGGATAGTAGAATCCTGAAAAATCAAAATCTGGTATTTGTATCTCTTTTGCCTCTGCCATATTTTACCTCGTAAACCTCGGCGTGAACTCCTCAACCTTGTTTGTCTCAATGTCGATATACTTGATGCTGACTTCGAGTTCTCCCTCAACGTCTTCTTTGAATGTGATTGGTTCATTGGGAATAAGTACGATTCGATCAGAGAGTTGACCGATGATTTTTTCGATCTCTCTCTGAACTTGAGCGCGAGTTGCCACGTCCTTGATTTTGAAAATTAAGTTTCCAATACCAAGTCTTTGAAATGGGTTATTGTCACCGCCCTCAGAAAGAGCCAGGAGCAGAATCTTTTTATTCTGCTTAGAGCTGCTGGACTCGATTGCAGCTCCTCCAGACTTATCCACTCCGACGGGAATCTTTAGACCTGTGGCCATATCTTCTCCAAAGTTCTCTTAATAAGCTTTACTCTTTGCCGAAATTGTTTCTTCACACACTTCGGACAAAAGAGAAGTTCCTCTCCGGCCTCACTCTTCGCCTTGCGAACAGCTTCTTTGGCTTGAAGCCTGACGCCGCATTGATAACAATTTACGAATCTAATGCGCTCCTTACTCATACGATCATCCCATTTCCCTGAGACATCCCAGCTCCCGATCCGCTGCCAGGCGCAGCAGCTCCAGTGACCGAATCTCCAGTGAACATGGAACTTAAAAGCCAAATGGAAAATTGCTCGACGATGGTGTCCTCGATTGCCTGATTCAAAATGTGGAGCGATGCCTTGGGCAGATCAAAGGGCGAACTTAGGCGAGATTCAATTTCCGATTTGATACTCGCAGGGTTCGTGCCTGATCCCAAAGTTCCAATTGGTGCGGGAGGTGTCGCACCTGTGGCGTTAAAGGATCCAGGAGAGAGCGGCGTTGCTGTCGAGGTTCCGAGATATGGAACTGCACTAAAGACAAAACTTGTCGTCCAGAGATTGAACTTCTCTTTGAAAACATCCTTAAGCACTCCTACATATTGTTCAAAGGCCGGAGCAGAGTATGTGGTGACCGCAATTTCAAGGGGGGATCCCTCAGTGATCGTTCCTCCTCCGCCAGTTCCAATCCAAGCTCCGATGCCTAGACCGGAGACGTTGTTTTTCCCGCCCGTGAGACCTGATTGCCAGCTGCTCCACTGAGAGGCCAGTTGGCTCGACAGATCATTCAAAAACTGATTGAAGCTCGAATGCCGTGGAGATTGAAACGGAGGAGTCAGCCTTCCGTCGATACCACTAAAAATAACTGAGCTGCTAGGCGCTGGCATCATTTACTCGCTTTCACTGTGCTACTGCCCACTTGAATGGGAGCACCCGTAAAATCGCTGATTGCACTTGGAGTAGTGAGAACTTGTTCAAGTGCTCCGCCGCCATCGATGTCGATCATGTTTCCTTTAACGGTCACTTTCCCTTGAGCGATTACTTTGGTTTCGCCTTGGGCATTGATTTCGACGTTTCCTGTGACGTTAATGACCTTTTTCCCACTTACGGTTTCAGTAAAATCGGCTCCGATGTTCTGGATGAAGTTCGCGGCGACTTCACTCACTTTGTCCTTGATGATTTTCTCGATCCAATTGCCATCTTTATCCCATTGAAGAAGAGTTCCGATTTTGTGGGCGAGCCCCACAAGCTCCGCTTTCTCTGTGTCATCAAAAAGAAAAATGTGTCCGCTGTTGGATTTCCATCCCATGCGGTGGGTGTAATTTACTTTGAATTCGTCTGCGATATCCGCAGCGTTGTTGTAGACCATGCACCGCCAACGTGGTTCAGGAACCTCAACGTCCGCCGTATCAAAGGTCCCATCATCCACAAGGATTTCCACCTCAATTTCATCGCCGACCTGGGGAACGAAAAACATACCCGCGCCATCGGCAGAGGCAAAAGGGAAGCACGGTTGTGCTGGCTCTGGATATTCGCCATCAAACAGAGTTGGCGCGTTGAAAAATACTGCCCCCCGCAAGGCAACACCCAGATCGGGATCGGTATTTCTAGTCACAATAGCATTATGGATTTCTTTTTTAGCCATCAATCCTCCTCTGCACTTATCCCTGCAAGACCAGGAAAGTTAGTGACGGTCGGAGGTTTCGGACTTTTCACGCGCTCTTGTTTGAACTTCTGGATACGTTCATCGCTTTCACTGATATTGAACGCGGGAGGAGCTTGCACAATGGAGTCTTCAATTACACGTCTACAGGCAAATTCAGTGATATAAGGACTGTCCTTACCCATTTTGTGCGTCACTTGGGTGAAGTAGTATTTGCCGGACAACTCGTTGCCAATACCTAGTAGGTTGTGAACTTGGCGTGACTGAAGAACTTCGGTGCCGATGACAGTGCCTCGGCCAGTAATAAAATGTTCCTTTTGTCTCTTAATAAACTCTTCGATGGCTTGTCTGATTTGAAATTCATTTTTGAATCTCTTGTTAGGAGGAAACCTGAAACTTCGCCCGAATGCTTTGAAAGCGACCGTTACGCCATCAGAGTTGATCGGCTTAGGAGAGAACGCTTTCGCACCGAAACGCCTTTCTTGGAGTTCCTTAAGCTGCTTTTGCGAATCGCTATCTAGCCTCTTAAAGAACTCCATTTTCGCGCCCGTGACTTCTTTGTCTTTGATCAGAAAGATTTCAAAGTCGCTACTTTGATCGTGGGCATCTAAGGTGGGTGAAAATGAAAGTAAAGTATTTCGGTAAGCTGCTTCGCCCTCATTATATACAAAGGAAAATACCTCCTTCTGCTTTGACAGCGCAGGAGGCTGAAAAAACAGAACAAACTTCTTTCGAAGAGAATCGAATTTTGAAAAAAGATCGTAGCCGTTGATGTCGGCAATCTTTTTCAGATATTCATAGTCGCTGATTCCACGAGCTTGCACGGCTCGATTGTGAACTCCCTTGGTCTTTTTGATGTTCTCGTAAGACCGTGGGTCTTTCGTTGAAATCTCAAATCCGTTTCGTGCTCCAATGATTGAAGCAATTTGGCTGTCACGATAACCCTTGTAGGAGACACCACCCTTGGGTCTACGGCGAGCGGCCTGGTGGAGTAAATCAAAGCCCTCAACAATGAGAGAGGGAACACCATCAGAAGGGAAATCTGGGGTCTTTTTCACAAGGGATGCCGCACCCACAGTAAAGAGCGAGTTCCCATATCCCATTAGGACCTCAATGTAATGACCCTCAGAAAATAACTTTGAATCAATGAACGATAAGACTGACCTCTCACCATCGGAGTCGATTTGATTTTGAAGTTTGATTTCGAGCCTATCAAATTGGTCTGAGTTGTCTTCATAGGTAACTTCTGAAATGTAGCGTTTTACATCCTCAGTGATAGTAAAGGGCTGTGCTCCTCGGCCAGCGCGAACAATCAATTCATAGGTGGGCGCGTGAAAGTCTCGTTCCACTTTCAAGTTTGACGAGACTTGCTTTGAAGCCCCAGCATTCATTGCACCTGAATTGATAAGTGATACGATTCCCAAACTCTAAATCTCCTATACAAAAATGGTCGTTGGCCGATTTCTCTCAAGGAGTTTTAGCTCTCGAAGAGAAAGGTTTTCCTGTGTGTTTCTTAAGGAAATACTCTGTTGTGTAACCGGAATTTGAATGATCTCGGAAGGTTCAACGAGATTGACCTTGTCGCCAGCTTTGATGTTGGCAATATCAGGCTGTGAGCGCCTTAAAATATCTCCCAAAAGAGCGTTTCCATATTCGAGAGCCGCAATCGACTCGAACGTCTGACCCTCTTTCACCGTTACCACTCGCCCAATGGTGTGGAGGGATCCGCCTGGAATATTAATCAGGCGCTTCACCTGTTGAGCGATACCGACACCACCAACAACGACCCCTGCCGCAAATTTGATTTGAGAGGCAAGCGAAGTCGCGGCATTGCCGACAGCTTTGTCTTCGATGACCTGAAGTTCTAGATCAACAATGGCCCCTCTTAGAGAGCCATCGATTCGAAGTTCGTCGTACCTGAGTCGCACTCCGCGCACAAAGCATGTGAAACTGATTTCAGTTCCTGCTGAAAAGAGAAATTTCGGTGCGCGTTTTAGAGTGGTGTCTCGTCTTGCGAAGGATTTTAGTAGATTGACCTGCTGTTTGATGTTTTTGAAGCTGTTGGACGCCCACAATCTTGTTGTGAAAGAAAATCTTTCGGCCTCGCCGCGAATCCACTGAAAGTCGGGCGAGCCCTTGTTGACCGTCGTTGTCTCACCGAGAAATGCCCCGACAGTTTCTTCCATTTCTTGAGCAAGAAATTGGCCTTCAAATTCTTTCTCAAATCCGGCATCGATGCCTGTGAGCTTCCAGGTCTTACCGCCGAATCCAAACAACTCTCCGACAACGTCTAAAAAACCCATTATCTCACCCCAAAGCTCAGACCATTTTGAATGGATCTGCGTTTAACCAGTGGGTCGATAGCTCTGCCGTTGGCTTCTGAATTATCGATCATGGCGCGGGTTAAGATGATGTTGAGGTCTTTACCTGAAATTTTCGTTTCAAGTTTTCCGTTCAGCACAACAGGTTGTGAGCCTCCGCTCTGAGCAGGAGCCTGACGAGAACTTTTAAGTGCCTGAATGATCTCTTCACTTGGAGGAGCAGATATTGCTTTTTGTTTGATACTCTCTGACTGCAGTTTCTGATTTTCTATTCCAGTTTGAAGAAACTCTGGCACAAGCTGTGTCGGTGTGGATTGCGGAGTTTCAAATCCTGCGGAGAATACATTTTGAAGTTTGGCTCCAGACTCATCACCTGCGGACTCAGCTTCTTTAGCTTTTCCAAAGAATTTGTCCTTAAGGCCGCCGAACATGCCGACCGTTCGTTCAAAGAGGCTTGGCCCTTTAAGTAAGCCAACCTTCCTTAATAGAAAATCGATGCCGAAAACCACCGCGCCGATTGCGGCACCTATGGCTGCAATTTTTAGAGCCACGAGTCCCACTGGTCCCATGAGAGCAAGTACACCCACACGGATAATAGACATCGCAGGACCAGCGATTGTGGAAAGAAGAGAAAGCATTTTTGTAACAGTAAAGAGGCCGCCCATGCTGAGAAGTCTTAAAGCACTGAAAGCAAATCCAGCAGTCGATCCTAAAATTGAAACGCTTGCCGATACGAGACTAAAGAGAGATGCGACACTTGAAATAATGGGAGCTATTACAAGAAATCCAACTGAGATCGCGCCAATCACAGGACCTACAACAGCACCAACCACGAGAATCTTTGCTGCGAGTTTTCCAAACTCTTGCGCTGTCATTCCGGTTTCACCAAGAATGGGCCGCAAGAAATTTTGAATCGTCGTAAAAGTTTCTCTTGCTGTAACTTTTAGTTCTTGCAGTCCTTGAATGAATCCTTGTGCAAATTCGGTTGAAGCTTGAAGAAGTCCCGCGAACTGATTATTTTTAAGGTCATCAAGTGCTTGTCCGGTGATTTGTTTTCCAGAGGCGGCTTGTTGAAAGCCCAGAGCGAAAACAGAGAATAGGTCGCCAGCGGCGCGAATGGGTTGGCGCAGTTCCTTTGTGAACTGACTGCCCATTTCAATCGTTAGGCTGTCGATGGCTCCGCTAAGTTGTTCGACATCGCCCTTGAAGTTATCAAGACGAATCCGCGCCATTTCCTTTGCGGTTCCGGCAGCTCCCGCAATTTGAAGCCTCATTGCGACAAGTGTCGGAAGTGTTTTTCCAATTTCAACAGTAACATTGTCGCCCGTGATTTCGGCCCCTCGTTTGATGGCGTCGAAATTTGCCTTGGATATGGTCGTTGTCTCTAAGAGTTTTGATTGAAACGCACCAAAGGCTGTGGCTCCACGAATCCCGAATATTTCTGCGGCCTGCGCGGTTGCTTCAAGAGGATCTTTAGCTCCCTGAATGGCTTTTGAGGCATTAGCCATAATGACTTCGAGTGGGAGAAGTTGTTTCACTCCATTGACTGTTCGAATTGTGGCTCGTTCAAGTCCGTCCTTACCTCCAAATAGTGTAAGAGCTTCCTTCGATGGTTTTGCCAGTTGAAGAATTGCGTTTTTTAAAGCCGTGCCCGCAAGACTTCCCTTAACGCCAGCATTTGCGAGGACACCGACAGCAGAGGCAGTTTCTTCAAGCGAAAGACCAGCATTCTTGGCAATAGGGGCCACGAATTTCATCGCTTCGCCAAGTTCAAGGAAGTTTGTATTCGTAACTGCAGTGGTAAGAGCCAAAGTGTCTGCGACTTTAGTGGCGTCACTTGCGGGCCGTCCAAACGCACCCAGTTGTCCAGCGACGATGTCAGCAGCTTCGGCCATACTAACGGATGATGATGCCGCAGCATCGAGAACACCGGGAAGAGCCGCGACAATTTGCTCGGCAGTAAATCCCGCTTGCGCTAAAAGCTCGGCTCCTTCTCCAGCCTGTTTTGCAGTAAAGACCGTCGTTGCCCCTAATCGTTTAGTGACTTCCGTGATCTGCGCCATCTCGTCATCATTGGCGAGTAATACAGCTTTGACGTTTGACATTTGCTGTTCGAAATCCGCCGCTGTTTTAGTCGCAAAGGCAAGGCCCAGAGTCATCGGCGCACTGACAAGTCCAATAGACTGTCCAGCTTTGGCAATTCCGCTTAAAGCTTTATTGGCCTTAGAAACACTACTCTGAAGATTTTCAAATTTGGATTTCGTGCGCGTAAGTGCGGCTTCTGCTTGAGAGGAGCTAAATTTTAATATCGCATTAAAATTAAAAGCCATTTATGCACCTACATATTTTCGTCTACTCGAACTCTGTCCTAAACCATTTCTAGCCTTTTCAATTTCAGCGTTTTCCCGTTCCTTTTGGGTTCTCAGTCTCTCAAGCATCCAAGTAAAATCTCTTCGTCTCATCCCCCTGATCTCCGAATATGTAAGGCCGCCATTCATGCCGTACATCAGATTGAAGATGCCCTCCCGTACATCGTCCCTTGGGATTACAGGGACGAAGAATCGAAAAAATAGTTGTAGCTCCAGTCAATCACTCTGTACCACTCGGCCTTGCAGTGAACACAAGTGCCCTTCATGGCCATCAGAGGACCAGCATTGTTTTGAGTGATCGCGCTCGAAATCTTCTCGATGTCGACCTTTTTTAGTTTTTTGATCACGACGTCGAGGGGATAATTTTTTGTTTTATCACCCTCTGCCTTTACTTCTACTTGAGTGACACTCGACCGGAAAAGGAGCTGCTTCATTTTGCCAGCATTGTCGGCGACATCAGAAGTTGCTCTCTCCATTGCATCCCACTTGGATACATCGTAGTGAACGGCTTGGACCACATCGCCATTTTCGAGGAGAATTGGCTTAATCAGATCGTAGACGTGAACGCGCTTGTGGGTTTCATCTTTTTGATGGACCTCAAGAGTTCTAAGATCAGCAATGAAGTCCTTATTGAGCTTCTTGCACGACGGGCACGTCACATCCATTTTGAGGTCGTAACCAAGCTCCTCCGTGCGGAGGTAAATGAACATATACATTACGTTTGGAAACTCAAGCTGGTTGAGTGTAAGAACCTTCTGCTCATGAGGTAAGGATTGAAAGTCCTGGCCACAAAACTGGTCAAGAAGCAAACCCATCATTTGGCTCACCAGGCTTCCAATATTTTTCACCTTGGATTGGATTTCGGAAATCTTCTCTTCGATCTCCATATCCCATTCAATGAAGCTAAAGGATTTGTCCTTTGGCTTTTGAATATTGAGCGTATTGGGAAGGATGGGAAGGTTTGGGCCGAGTTCATCAAGTGTCGTGATCTTGTAAAGTTCGGCATTTTTATTTTCTGTCATTTCGGTTCCTCCAATTAACGGCAAAAGCCATTTTGTTAGGAATTGTTACTTTCAATTTTTAGATCGGCTGAACACTATCTGCCGAAAATGTCCATTCCACGAGGGCAGGTTCGCCTTCATTGGCATGGTCAAGATCGGGAGTTTTCTTCTTGGTAATCCAAAGACCCAAGATCGAATTTGTAGAGGCCACTTGCCCGTGAATGTTTCTTTTGATTAGAGTTCCAACCTTTTTGTAGGTCGGACTCACCGGGTCCTTTCCCTCTTGAAACCAAAACTCAAGGGCAGCTCGCTCTGCCGTATGATGCTCAAACGTCATTCCGGTGAACTCAACAGGCTTTCTGTTTCCACCAGAAGCCTTCGTGCGATCAGGCAGATCGACGGACTCATTTTCAACCTCAAACCCACTGAGCTTTGTAAAGACAATCGGAGGAAGGCCCACAATGATAAGCTCATAGTTGTTAACTGGTATGTGGCCCGACTGAACTGTTCCCTGTAGTGGCATAAATTATTCTCCCTCGTTAAGCTTCGACACTTTCCGTAACTCCAAGCTCTGAGATCGTGATGATGAACCGTTTGACGGTGTCAGCGATCCTGAGTCTCAGTTCTGCGTTCAGATCCCCTTGTGAGCGTGTAAGGTTCGTGTTGTTTTCGGCGTCGATCTTGATTTGGACCGCATCGGCTAAGTCCTTTCCTCTGACAGCTCGTTTTGCAAACTCAGGTGTAAAGAATTGGATGAACGCAGAGTGCAGGAGTTTGTCACTTTGCTCGTCGTTGATGGCAAAGATGATGAAATCAAAGTTTTCAAGAAACACGTTTTCGACGTGTGAAAGATATTCTCTCTTGTGTTTGAACTTTCTGCCGCCAGAAAGACCAACGGTTTCATCACCCCAAAGAATAAAGTTTCCATCTTTGATTTTGATGATGTTGATACCAACCGGATCCAGGAACTCTTCGTTCAAGGTTTTACCTTCAAAGCCGTCAGGGAGAGCCACGACGTTTGATAGGATCACATCGATTCCTGCTGCGGCCTTATGATAGCCTTGAAAGTCATTCGCCACGCGAGCCTCGGCACCGTGAATTGCTCCGGTTTGGCTCGTGAGTTTAAGGCCGTTTCCATTTGGGCTTAAGACTTTCGCAAAAGAAGGCCAAGTTACAACGGCGTAGTCGTTTCGACCGATTTGATCATTGATGAATTCTTCGGCGGCGTCTTCGTTAACAATGCTTGCAGGAACCTCGTAGCGATATTGCCAGTTCTGGGCTTCGGCAAGCTCCGCTCCCGCTTTTTGCACAGCCGATGAGGTAACACCTGGAGTAGCCAATTTCACAAGACCGAAGTTTCCACCGCGCAACGATTTGAGAGGTGAGCTATCTGGATCATAAGCACTGGTGTAATGAACATCGTTGATGTTGGCGACTCCGTCATAGCCTTTGCCAAGCTCTTGAACGTATTCGACTCGGAAGTTATCTCCGGCAGCAGCGTTGGCAGTCATATTGGAGCCAGCTTTGACTGTGATGGCATTTGCAGTGTTGGATGTGATCTTAAACTTAATTCGACGATCCACTACGTCTGGGATGAGCACACCACCTGCGAGCTTTCCAATCTCAAGTGGATTGATGAAAATAGTCAGCGTGTCGCCGAGGCCGAAGGTTTTCGTTGAATCTTTCGTTGTGTCGATGACCTTAAAACCACTTCCAAAGTCATTCGGCGAGACAAAGGCTACACCGGATGTGACAGAGAGACCCGTGAGGAATGGCATTTTTTGACTTACATAACTCCAGATTTGATCGAGACCGCCAGTCAGAGTTGCGGCTCCCCAAGTAGGCTCTGTGGCTCCGGCAGATACTGTCGCAATGGCGTTTCCGGCCAGGCCCCCAGTTTGTGCAAAGAGATTTAAGACAGAGGCTGAAAATTTCTCAGCAAAGACAATGTCTTTCAGGAGTGGATCGACGCTTCCGTTGATGAATGCGAGAAGATTTTCAAGAGACTCTTCAGCGTCTGCGCCAATGAGAACCTGCGACTCAGGTATTGCCACTACGGTTTTGAACGTAATAACTTTGCCATTGATAGTGACCGTGTCTCCATCAGTTGGATTTGCGGCAAAAGTTAAAGCACCTGTAGCTCTTGCTCCCGCAGTTGTTACTTCCAACGTGACTTCATCTTGGATAACCGATCCGCCAGGGGTCAGAAGATCGATTTTCGCTTTCGCTCCATCTACAGAAGAGACGACTTCGTCATGAATTTTTGCAGTTAGAACAGTGTCAGTCAGAAGCAGGGATTTCCCAAAGACGTTCGCTGGTCGAATGTCGCTCGTGATGCTTCCGATGTGTTGATCCACAACCTTAAGCAAGAACTCGCTATTAGAATCGTCGTTGATGGATTTGGCAAAATATCGCGGTGAATTGGGGTCAGAACTTAAATTGGGAAACTGTTTAGCAAGGGTGGAGACTCCACCTTCGATGAGATAAATTTCAAGTCCCCACTCATCAAGAGGGCTGTCTTGGCCGTCCTTGATAAGAACACCAACTGCGAGCCCATCGTTTTGCAGTTCAACAGACATCAAGAGGTCAGGACTTCCATTAAGTTCTGCAACCAGATCAATATCGGAAGGAACTGTTATAACTCCAAGCGCAGTGTTCGAGAGAATATCAAAGGACTTTCCGGGCACAGCATTGAATTTTACTTTTCCTCCGGCCAGCTCGTCTTTTTTCAAATCAGAGGGAACAGTCAGGAGTGTGACTGTTGTCGCCGTCACCGAAGAGTAGTTATCGACAATAAGACGTTTCTTGCCAGCCCATCGCCCGCCGTTTCCGGCCTGAAACAATAGAGTGGAAGTTCGAGGATCACGTCGATTTCTTAACTCCAGTTCTGATAATTTTTCTGAGCCATCGGTGATGCGCTGAAGAAAGAGAGTGCCTCGGCCTTGCCCAAGTCTGAAGAAATCAAATCCCGCATCGGGCACCAATGATTCAGGGATAAAACTTCCGGCGCGAAACCTGAAATCCGATGAGCTGAAGGTAGCAAAAGGTTTTCGGATCGGTCCTTTTTGTAAGATTCCAGTGTAGGCTGTGGATCCAAGTGCGCCCGGCACGATGGATTTCTGCGCCTCTTTTTCTACAATGACGACACCAGCGCCGCGAGTTGGTCCAAATCTTCGTTCTGCCATATTGATCTCCCTAACTCATTTGTGATACATTGTAACACGTTAGAATTTAAAAAACATGCAAATTCCTTACGTCTTCTTTCCCATGCGTTGTTTCATATCGTGATCGCAATTTTGACTCCCCCGTCTTTGATCAGTGGAACGTCCACGCTCGGCTTGTGAAAGAATTTGACCGCTAAAATGTCCACCGATCCTGTGGCAATATTCGTGTCCGAGGCGTCTTGCGACCCTTCCGCTTCTCTCTTGGTCTTTGTCCGGCTATTATTGATTTTCTCGCCCACATCCAAGTCATAATCCGTATCCAGGCCATATGATCTGAGGGCATGGTTGGCAGAGAAGAAGCTCGAAATATCTTGGCTGAGACGCATCTGGTCTAGTTGAAGTCCTGTAAACACTGCGTAATTGATTCTGAGTGTTTTCACTTCTGGCGAGAACTGAAGCACACCAGACAGGTTTGGAAGATCCCTCACCACGTCTCGCCCGTGGCCCACTGTATCTTGTGCCGTAAACCCAAGCCGATCTATGGATTCAATCTCCTCAATCACCAGGCTGGGAAATGTGGCTGGTTCGAAATAATCCTGTCCCGTGTTGACCATGATCTCTGGGACGTATTCAAAAGTAACCTCAATGAGCTTTCCGGCAGGAACAGAGGCTTGAAATTGCACGGTGCCGGGTTCAAACGTAAATCCATCTTGCCTTAAAACCCCTGGAGTATAGCTATCGAACAGATTGCTCACTCGGAGTTGATCGTCTGTGAGATTATAGGAGCTTCGAATGCCTGTTATGTTGTAGCTTTTGTTTTCAAGCAAAGCCTTTAGGTCAACGCTTGTTCCGGCAGCGGACATTGGAAAAACAATTTTGGAAGTCGAACGAAATTCGGTGTTCAATTTCCGAATGAAACTTTCATAAATAATGTCGTCCAAGTAGTCGATGTCAAATTCGCCTAAAAGTTTTAGAGAAGTGATCCGTGGAGTAACCTGTGGATTGGTTGTGCGAAGGTTAACAAGGACTCCAATGGATCGACTACCAATGGTTGAAATGGGAAAGGTCGAAAAGTTGGCATTTAAATCTGGCTCACTGATCCAATCTGAAGTTGTGGCTACAGTCCAAGCAGATCCGTTCCAAAAATAGTTGTTTGTGGGTGTCTTTAGCTTAAACCCTATCGAAGTGCCCGCAGGCAATTCATCACCAATTTTTACAGCTTCAAACTTAAGCCATTTCAGAAGAGCATTCGGTGTTGTCAAAGGCGTTTCAACGTAAAGATCAGCGTCAGTCGGAAAAAGGCCCGAAGATGCCTTAAGTTCCAAGCGAGGAGTCCTTGGGTCTTCGGAATTGAGGCGAATCTTTGTGTCATCAGAAAAGACCAGAGCACTTCTGATCCGCTCGTCAAAAATAAAATTCTTTATAAGACGATTGATCATCTATCCCTCTGATCGCCGTCTTTCGCTCCGGCTTTTTGAAATGCAGTTTCAAGGGCCTCTCTCCAAATCCTCTTCACCTTTTCTTGGTTCGATGGATTCTTAAAAACAGACGACAAGAACTTTCTAGGTCTAACTCGAAACTTCGTTCTGCCTTTTCCCGTATTTTGATCAAAAGCTCTGAGTGCTGATTTCGCTCGTCGCCCTCCGCGCTCTCTAAGAGCGTGGATAATTGCTGCTCGTACTTGGGGAGTGACGTCGATTGTGTAGCCTTCATGTAGAAGAAGGGCGATCTTTTGCATATCGTGTGGGGGACTTGCAACTCCACCTGTGGATTTGCGACCCTTCATAACGCCAACCTCAGATTCAAAGCTGTTTTTTAGCGTAAAGCCAAGAGCATCAAATAAATTCTTTTCCTTCAAGAGAGGAATATCCCCTCGCGTGAGAGCCAAAGTTAACGGAGAGTTCGGCGTGTATCTTCGTCCCTTGATTGCCTCTTTGACTCTGGTGATTAGAAATAAAGAGGCTTTGATCGTGCCTCTTTTTATTTCGCGTTCGATAATAGGAAGAGTCGATCCTGCTGTGAGGAATTTCAAAAATACGTTGGTATCTCCGGTAATCTCAATTGATCCCATTATCCAACTGGCTCCCTATCGGAAAAGAAAACCCTTACAAACGCAAAGCCCGTGTCTGAAAAGTGAGAAGACAAGTCTCCAACGCTATGGATGAAATAAAGAAGTTGTTTGAGCGGCTCACCGTGGATCTGAACAATGCGGTCGCCCCGATTGATCTGTTTGCCTTGGGCCTTAAGGTCGCCTCGCTTTAAAATGACATAGCCCTTAGCTTTCTCACTGGCTCCAAGCTGTGTGGTCTGCATATCTTGATCGAGATTCGCATATACAACTTGGGCTGGAATGGTGAATTGATCTCGAACGACGTGATTGATGATTTCTCGCTTGCCGCTGACCCCTGTAGAATAAGGAGTTTGAACCTTGTTGATGGTTTCAACTACAAGTTCGACGGGTTCAATCAAATCTGGATTTTTATTAAGTCCCGCCATTATCTGAGGTCTTCCTCTCTAATTTCCCTAAAACTTCCACCAATCAAAATTGGCCGTCGATATTGCGACACGATCCGATTAAATCTTTCATTGGTGCTCGCCTGAAAAACTTGGGACTGACCCTTGGGCTCAAAGAACTCTTGTTCATGAATGTCAACTTTCAATCGCTTGAGACTGCCTGTGGTTGGCTCGCCTGCAGCCTGAGCTTCGGGGTTTTCAATGGCGTCAATTACGTCAATCAAAGTGGCCTCTTTAATTAAAAGGGGGGTATTTCCATCTGCCTCTAGGAAGCCAAAGTCTCCATCGATCTCTGTAAAAGTATCCTTTAGAAATACTCGATTGGTAAAAGCACCAGAAAAGATGTTGTCCGTTCGGGTATTAAGTTTGATTCGTGGATTCCACCTGTCATCTTGAGGTTCTGTGCGACCCTTTAGAGCGAGAAAATCATTGAGCTTTCCTTCGATGAGTTCTTGTTCAGTGCTATTGATTTTAAGAGACCTAATCCCGATGATGGGCACGTTCAGAAACAAAACTGGCGAATTGTTGCCTTCAAATTCAAAAACGCCGGATCGTTTATTAAAAAATTGACCAGTCTCACGATCAACCCTTGCCATTGATAAGCGAACAAGCGCTTCGCCTCTGCTTTTAGGCACGTCGTCCGAGTGAAGAAGTTGTGCAGGACCGTTCTGCACCGGATTTTCAGTTCCGGTTTTCTGAAGTCGAATTCGATCAGGAGTGGTTAAGATTTCTTTAATACAGTCGGTGTAGCCTGCTTGTTCGATGACATCACCGATCTTGGGCGTCGGATCTCCACTTGCAACAGTGAAATCGTAAAGATCACCGAGGGTGTCTACGACTTTATTCGCAAGTGTAATTGCGGATACTTTGACCTTTGATGATTTTCCTCGTGCAAGTTCTAAAAGCAGTTCACCGTAGGTGATGTATGGGCCGATGTTATCCATTACGCCCACCTTCTTAAGAGTAGTCTTGCCCGCCACAAGGTAGCTTGAATCCCACCACCAGACGATGCGTAGTCGAGATCAATAAAGTGGTTGCCTGCCGCCAGAGTCACAATGGCAAATCCAGATTGAGGCATGCGTTGGTCCGTTCCGCCAGGGCCTGCTCCACCCGAATCGACGGGATTCTCTCGATGGTCCATAATGGTTTGTGCATTGTTAATTTGCACGCGAGCGAAGAAATCCGATGTCTCTGAGTCGTAACCCCACTCATAATACCACTCGATTTTGTATTGACCGCCGACAAGACCGTTCGCATTTAAAGTGAGACCCGTTTGAAAGGCAGCGGAGCCTGTGGTCTGACTCGTATCAATCGAGGCTGAATTTGCTTCGAAGACGGGAAAGGTATTATGGACGTGATCACTCTTTGCAAAACTATTTGCCGATCCTTGAGTATTTGCATCCCCCGTATTTTGAGGCGTTGCCGTCGGAATATTGTGGGTGTGATCCGCCTTAGCAAATGACGATGAAGAACCAGCGGCATTGGTTTGGTCAGGCGTTTGAGTTGTTGCTGGCCCCGATGCAATGGCATGGGTGTGATTCGATCTTGCAAAACTAGGATTGGATCCTTGGGCGCTGGGTGAGTTGGCATCAAGCCCTACGGCAGAAGCGGTTGGGATATTGTGATTGTGGTCGGCCTTGGCAA
The DNA here is from genome assembly GCA_964648725.1 of uncultured Pseudobdellovibrionaceae bacterium. Taxonomy (GTDB): domain Bacteria; phylum Bdellovibrionota; class Bdellovibrionia; order Bdellovibrionales; family Bdellovibrionaceae; genus CAUJGP01. The sequence continues at coordinate 56,085 of CAZYOE010000006.1, forward strand.
AAGATGGCGATACACCTGCGGTATTTGGTTGATCGGGTGTTTGTGTCGACACAGGACCGAAGGCAATTGCGTGTGTGTGATTGGATCTCGCAAAACTTGGATTTGAACCTTGAGCATTGGGGGAGTTCGCATCCAATCCTACAGCAGAAGCTGTCGGTATATTGTGCGTGTGATCCGCTTTCGCAAACGACGGAGAGGCACCTGCAGCGTTCGCTTGATCTGGAGTTTGCGTCGACGCGGGTCCTGAAGCAATCGCATGGGTGTGATTCGATCTTGCAAAACTAGGATTGGAACCTTGAGCGTTAGGAGCGTTGGCATCAAGGCCCACCGCTGTTGCCGTCGGTATATTGTGAGTATGATTAGACCTTGCGAGAGAGTTCGCGTTTCCCTCGGCATTTGCTTGATCTGGTGTTTGAGTGGTCGCGGGAGCCGTGGCAACTGGATCCGCGCCGCCAGGGGCATGCCTACTAACATGACCTTCAACGGTTACACCATTATAAGTGCCTACGTTTGAAATGTTATGGCCTTGCCCGTCGAGGTCTCCTCCAAGGTCAGGAGTCGTATCGTCGGAGACATTGGCCATTGGACCAACGGGACCTTGAGGACCTGTAATATTGGCAAAGAGATTCCACGTCGCTGGCGAATTCTTCTCATAAAGATCGCCCGTTATTTTATCGATATAAAAATCTTGTTCTCGTCCAAGTGCTGGAGCGGGTGGTCCCGCGCCCTGAAACCAATCCGAACCATCAATGTTGGTAATGAGGTCCCACACGGTAGGAGCCGTTTTCTCGTAGAGATCGCCCTCGTCAATGTCGATATAGAAATCCTGAATCCGGCCAAGTGAGGAACTTGGAGGACCAGAGCCTTTAAACCAATCCGATCCATCGACGTTGCCACGCAAAGCCCAAGTATTGAAATTAGTCTTCTCGTAAAAATCGCCCACATCAGAGTCGAGATAAAAGTCACCTGTTCTCCCTAAAGCTGGTGCTGGAATTCCGGCACCTGTATGCCATTTCGAACCAAGATTTGATGTCGAAATCCATTCCAAAAGACCAGAGGCATTCTTAATAGGAAATGACTCATTCGAAGCTGGTGTAAACCCCTTCGGAGGATGAAGTTCTGAATCTGGTAGGTCCTTATGAATTGGCATAAGCTCCTATCATGTTGAGTCAGTGATGAATTCCCCATCGGTTGTCGTCACAAACTGCATGTCTGTCGTCGTGATCGCCTTCGTCGGTGAAATTCCCAAAGCCTCAAGAGTTTCAATCGAAACCAAAGTTCTTAAAATTCTTCCGAGTTTGCCGTTTGAAAAATACGACATCTCAGAGCCTCCAAGCCCATACTCTCACGCTGGCATTTTGCGGAGAGCGAAGCCAAATTTTGCCGACACTAACGCCATCTAAAACAAGAGGTGAATCGTCTTTCAGTAGTTCTCCATGAAGAGACGGGCGCTTAAATGAAAGATCCACTTGGGTGTCAGAATCGTTAGAGACGATCAGCCTAGTGGCTTGAAAAGGAATCCTGATTTGAGCTTCGTCAGGAAACTCCTTCAAACCAATTTCAGATCGTTTGTAGAAAAAATTCTGACTTTCCATGTTCACCACTTATTTAAATGCCCAGACGCGCACTTCAGTAATGGCACCAGAAGCCTGCTTCAGAGCGATTCGGTTTGCCTCAAGGCCCTCGAAGCTCACTAGGCCATCCGCAGGTTTAATACGGCCATCGATTCGAGTGTCATCTGCACCGTTAAGAACAAAATCAAGCTCACCGCCGACGACCGCGATCTTGACGTGGCGAGAGGAGAATTTGAAATCAAAGGCATTATCTTTGTAATTTGCAGTGAGCGTTGTGAGTCGTTCGTAAAAGAAATTTCCTCTATTTGTGCTCATTCAAAATCCCTCGATTCCGGTAAACGTCTTTAGAAAACATCTGTTTTCCGACGAAACTCATTGTTGTTCTGGAGAGAATGGGAGGCTTAGGGTCTTCGTATGTATAGACAAGAAGTTCGAGTTTTACTTCGTCGGCATGAACGATAAGGCGTTCACCGAGCTTTCGTTCCGAACCATCTTTGGTGTTGAAAACACTTTCTGCATACACATTCACTTTCCTAAAATTCTTCGGGTATTGAAACGTGTGGAACTTCTTTTCATGCAGGATTCCGATTCCAGTGATCCTGCTTTGAAAATCCTGAAGGGACGACCACTCAAGCCATTGCTGGTAATCAGAGGCGCTATTGAGATCAAATGATAATACTTTTCCATCATTCAAATTCACCTTGATCACGAAAAACACACCCCTTCATTGCCGTTTACACACCTTCAAAGCTTTTCCCTTTCTTTTTCCATTTCTTCTCATACGCGGAGGCTTCTTCTTGGATTTCTTCTTTGGGCTGCTCTTGGGCCACTTCTGCTTTCGGAAGCTCCGACGCTTGGAGCTTCGGAGATTCTTTTCTTTCTCTCGGAGTGGGTGTTACTTTGAGAAGTTTGAATACGTCGGCCCTCTTGTCCTTCAAATAGGAGAGTTCAGCCGCCGTGATTTCAATAAGCCTTCGTGGGTAAAGGTGAAGAGCGCCCTGAAGAGAGCGTTCACAATCCTTCGGAAAGCCATCGACAAAGATAGGGTGATCTCCTAAGAATTGGACCGACGTTTTTTGATTATGCATTTACGTCATCCTCGTGATCGGTTTCTTCATCCTCATCACTGTCGTCGTGATCTTCCTCCTCGGTTTTTTCGGGAAGCGTTCGTTTCACAAATTTCTTTGTGCCACTGTCAGAATTCTCCGCTCGTCGCGGATCGGGTTGTGACGATGGAAGACGTTTCACAAGAAAATAGCCATTGGCTTCGAACTGCTTGATTAACTCCTCACCCTTAACGACCTGGGGAACATCTTTGAGCCAGGTTTTTTTATTAAAAGTATAGGACTCACAGCCCCTTAGAATCACTCTTGCACTTGTCATTTAAGAACTCCTTCTTGGTTTAAATTTCTATTACGCAAGACCCACGTTGATTCCGAGTACGACGGCGTCCGTCTCTTCGATTTCAACAGCTACGCGAGTTGTGATCGCAAACTCAGTGGTGCTTGCAAAAATGTTTCGGTCGCGCTCCATCCGAATATCTCGGCCAAGGCCCAAGATCAGGTTTCGATACTCGGTCAAAAAGATTTGGCTCTCTGCCAAGTAACTGATCTTCACGTCCGAAGGATCAGGGATCGCTCCAACACCAATACGAGCAATTGTTCCAGCCGCATTGTTGAGAACATAATCCACACCATTCACAAACGGAGTGACGGGTGTCTTGGGGTTTTGGTTTACGCTCTGGAGAACAACGAACTCACTTCCAAGAACAATGTTCTTGTTCTTAAGGCCCACAGCCGTCGTGCCCGATAAAGTCACATGCTCGGTTACGAGGGGAGTTTGTGGAAGCAGGGCGAGGGGCACCAATTCCACGCCAAATGGCATGAGATTGATTTCGCTTGTTGCCGCGCTATCGCCCAAACCTGTGGCGCGAGAGGCAAGGTTGTTTCGGAATAATTGTTCACTGGTATCTGAGCAGAAAAATTTAAGATTTCTTTTGTTGCGCTTAAACTTGCTGGGCATCTCGACGATCATGTCGGAGAAGACTTGATGCGAGATATTCGTACCGTCGTGATCGACAATATGAGTTGAACCAGCTCGCTTCAACCAACCATTTTGAAGTCCAAGGTAGGTGTCCACGATAACTTCTGTTGCGGACCCACCTTCAAGGAGATCACTCTCCAAGCGAACGGGACCAAGTTTATCGCCTTGGATATAAAGCTCTTCAAGGTCGTTTGAAAGCTGAGTAGCCATAAGGCGCATGATCGTGTCTTCGATATTCTCGCCCTCAAGGTTCTCGGTCACAAATTTATCGGAAAGCTCCCAAGGCACCATGATCTCTTCAGGCTGGAGGGTAACTTTGCTCGTTTTGATCTTGCGACGGATGCCGGGATCAATGGCTTCTTTCTTTGGAATGGCCACGCGTTTACCGACGCCGACTTTATCGATGTCGAGCTTGTCGTTTCTAAAGCGCACAATTCGCGCTCGGTCTTTTAGACCTGTTACGTCGACCACAAAGTCGATAAAGCGATCCGCCTGGGCGTCGTTCAGGCGGCCAGCAGCGGCGATTTCTGCCGTAGTGATGACCGCCTTCTCTAACAGTTCCTTATTTGTCAATTTCGTGCTCATTTTATATCTCCCTTTTCAAATTGTGTTACAATGTATCACGTTACGAATTGGTTTTAGGCTTGTTTAAAAAAGCCTCGCGTCTTGAAATCTGCATCTTGATGTCGTCAAGACCAATAATGTCGGAGAAGACCGACTTCTGACTCTTGTCTTTGCCATCGCCATTGTCGCCACCCTCCTCATCATCACTGAGCGCGGCTGACCCGCCCGCAGTGTTTTCGATTTCATTAAGCCGCTTTCCAATTGCCTCGATCTTGTTCGTTGACTCGTTCCTGATTGCTTCAACCGATGTTTCAAGGGATTGAACACGACTGACTAAGCCTTCAGCTGCTTTGCTTAAATCCTTCTTGCCCTCTTTCTTTCCACCCATGACGGATCGAATAAGAGTCGACAACTTTTCTGAAATTTCTCGAAGGACCGTGAGTCTTTCCGTCGAAATCTTGGCTCCAACTTTCGAGATTTCTGCTTTGAAGGTGGAGATGGATTGCATCATCTCTGTTTGCTCCGGTGTAGGGTTCGGTTGACCCTCACCGCTGCCGTCACCTGTAAGCATTGCAACCTGCTCTAAAGCCATCAGATTCAGCTCTACAATTTGGTTTAAGGCCCTTGCCGCCTCATCGTGTAGAGAGAGTGACTGCTCCAGCATGGTTTTTAGTTCAGAAAACTGTTTTCGGATTTTTTCAAGCTCCTCTTTCATATCGCCCCCTTCATGAGCTGATCCTTTTTCAAGTTCCTCTTTGAGATCATTGGGCAAGAGTTGATCAAGAGGATCTTCTGGATCAAACCCTGGGGTCATTCCAAGTTTTAGTTCACGACGGATAATGCGCTCGTGAATAACTGCTTTGCTTTCGTCTTCTTTGTAACTGGAGGCGAGCTGTTTGAAGCGAACTTTTGAGTTTTTAGTTCGCTCAACTGTGTCGATAGGAAATTTCAGGTTTACCGGATCTGCATAGTCATCAAGACCAGCAGGGAAACCTGCGGGAAAAGTGAGTGCCGCATCGTCTCGCATTTCAATATCAAACTTGTCGGACCTTCCTTCGAGACTCTTTTTAAGGTCGTCCTTACTCATGCTGTCACTAGGAATAAGGGCTTTTTCTGATGTATCGAACTCTTGCGGATAGGCTTTTTTGTACTCGTCAAAGCTAAAGGATCCAGCCAAGCATTGATCGAATACGCCCTTATCCATACGATCAAACGCGCAAGTGAAACAGACACCGCACTTAAGACCGATTTTTGGTTCGCTACCGCCATCGACCTTACAGAAATGGCAAATGCCTTCTTCCGAATGGTTCTTTTCAACCGACGACTTCCAGCGGATGCCCTTCTCAATGACTTGTCCAAACGACTCAGATGGCTTTTTCCCATCGAGCGACTTAATAATGATGAACTCTTCACCGATGGCGGGCTTATCGACCGGGCTAAATTCGTTGACGGTGAGGTTTACGATTCTTTTAACGCCCTTTTTGTCTTTAGCTTTTGACATATTATGCAGCCTCCCAACTGATGCGGTTAAAATCAGGGGTGATTTGCATAGACTTGTGAACTCCCTTTTCGTCAATCAGGCGGGCTTCACCACCAATGCTAAACCCTCGAATTTTTCCGGCTTTGATTAAATTCCAAACCTCATCGTCAAAGACCTTAACGGTGACCATCCAGGTGCCTTCGATGACTTGTCTTTTATTGAGTTCAAAACTGACTGGAGCGATATAGCTCTCAACGACGGCGATTTTCTTACTGAAATCAACGTGCATGAAACCTTGGTCAGCGCGAGAATTAAGACCGATCTTAGATAAAAAATCAGGATCCTTTTGAAATGTAAGTTTGGTCATGTAGTTGTGGGCCGCATTTTCAATCTCTTCGCGGCTGACAATTTCATTTTGAAGATCGATTGTTTCAGGAATTAAAAGCGGCCCCATAACAAGACGCTTGTCTTCATTTTGCTTTAAGATCGGATAGTCAAAACACTTCTCAATGACTTTCTTTTTCTCAGTAGAGGGAGAAAAGAGGGCCTTGATATCTTCTAACTTTTTGGCACATTCTGACAGATCAAGCAATTGGTTGACGTCTTGGGCAACTGAAGTAGAGGTCGAAGAAGATGTGCTTTCAGATTCATTCACGATCTTCGGCGTTTCCGTCAGGCGCTCTTCATTTGTAAGGAATCCGACCACCGCCTCAACTCCCTCGGTAATGCGAATGCGCTGAAGGGTGGGTTCTTGAAAGCGGTCAGAAGATAGGATTAAAAAAGTGAAGGCTCCGTCACGGTCCTCAATGGTCCTGCTTTGAAGACTATGATCCATGACAAACCGTTGAGCCGCTCCCACATCAGTAAAGCGTTCCTTTGAAAGAATAAGCGCCTGAATTCTTAAGCCGTCAGATAAGCGCGAGAGGCTTTTGAGATGGCAGCTTGTAACAGCCGCCTTTAAGACCTCATTGATTTCTGGTTGGTTAAGGCGCTTGATCGTACTGAAATCAAGTTCAAGGGGCGGATTTAAAGATTTTCTTAAGTTTAGATTTGTAAGTCCTTTTGCTTGCTTTGATGCCCGCTCAACTTCATCAATCAGAGTTCCCGGCAGGATAGATAGAAAGCTCTGATCGCCAACTTTTAAGAAGTGTGTGTGAAGACCAGACAGTGTTGATGCTTCAGATTGGATTTCATGGCTATGGGGAGATGAACTCTGGGTTCTAAGCTCGATTGTGCCACGTTCGGTTTTGATGAGCACTTTATGTTCATGAATAGGGTTTTCTTCGGGTGCAGTGAGATTTTTCTCGATGTCCACCGAGTGGGAATGTGAGCCGTCCAACTCTGTCATCAAAAGACGATCATTTACAAAGAAGATATGCTTGTGGATACCATCAAGCGCGGTCTTCTCCTTTGTATGGAGTCGATGAAGATGTATTCCGCCTTCACCCATGATTTTAGTCTTCGTTGATGTCATCTCTTTTTCCAACCGATATTGTGATACATTGTATCACGTTAGAATTGTAAACATAACTAAAATCGAAGTTGCAGTTCAAAATGCGGAATCCTCCAGTTATGTCATGCCGTGCCAGAAGGCCGTTTCTTAGCCAGGAATCAGTTCACTTCGGCATCTGAAGTGAGCCGGAGGGACTATCGGCACACCGTTTTCAGCGAGCATTTGGGATGCCTCATACGAACTAACTCGATCCCCCCGACCAAGTCCAAACTCCGATAGGTCTTTGCGCCAAGGAAAGAGTTCTTTGACCGCATCGGCTGATGTCTGTTCTAAAATTCGGTTCTGCTGCGCCTTCACTAAATCAAGCGTGAAAACTCGCCCGTTCATGGCCAAACATATTTCTGATGTACGCTCATCTTCAACCGAGGACCAAGTAACCTTGGTGACTCCGGCTTCATCCATCAAATTGATCTGCCCGAAATTTCGAGCGCGAGTAACTGTGGTCGCCGATAGTCCGTCAAAGTATGCTGACGCCGCCAGTTGCCCTTGGCTCCGAATTGTTTCTGGTACGGACTGCTCAAACCCGCCAAGGCGTCTGGACAGTTGCTCCTTAAGAGCAATTCCTGCTTCCTTCTTAGGTAAGCCCCTATCGATGACGTTGGTCTTTATCATTTCCGATATTAAGGTCTTATGATTATTGGAGTAGTGGTCACTCACTGAAATGAGGTGAAGTTTTGAAAGCGCATTAACAATCAGTTCGTCGCTGGATCCAAAGTCGGCCTTCAGAAGTTCAGATTTATTCATACGCTTTTTTAATTTGTGCTGGCTCTGAAATCTTGTGCGGTTAAGTTTGTAAATCTTCGTAACGTCACTCTCTAAGCGCGGCCTGATCTTTTCGTCGATTTCTGAAAGTATCGTCTCCAATCGTCTCTCAATTTTTCTTTGATCTGCCTCTTTTAGAGTCTCGCGTTGCACTCCATTTACGAATGAAACTACACTTTCTATAGCGCGACTTACGAGAAGATTCCATTCACGCATGACAAAGCGGTTGAGAGATTCTTCGACGCGATTTATCTGTGCGCCGTCTTGATCATCGGTCGCTTTTTCAATTATTTCTGACATGAGACCATAGAGTTTCTCCTTGGCCTCATAGTCCAGACTAACAACATCCCTTAGACTCATGTGGTTTGGCTCCATAACTTTCACGCGTAAGTTCATTTCCCAACGTGTCCCGAACTTGCGTTAGCTTTTCGATGTACTTTTGAGGTTTTTCAAAAATCTGCTCTAGGAGATCATCCGGCGATGAACTCGTAATTGAATCGTCGTCAACCGATTCAGTCCCAGGTCGCTTAGGCACCTGTCCTTGGCCATCGAAGGTTCCGTTTTGATTGGCCGTGCCCGCGCTATGCATGAGTTTGGCAAGAGTGAAACTAAAAGGAACGTCGGGGTCAAATCCTTCCGGGAGATTGCTAAAGTCAGGAAGATCACGATTTAAAATATCTTCTAAGAGCATCCGCGCAATTCGTGGAGTCAGCGCCCCAGAACGCTCTGCCCCGGTGAGAATACGAACGAGGTCTTCATCATTTGTGACATTTGGACTATTCGATTTAAAAACCCAGAAGCGGATTCCTTGTGCGAGTAGGATTTTATTGATTTCGCGGTCGATCTCTTCGCGCTCTGGATTGTAAACGTACTTTTCTGTCAGCGCCTCGGAGACTTGGGCTGTGGCACGGTCATAGTTCTCGGAAGCACCGACTAGAATAGGTGCAATTCTGAAATTGCGTCTGAGCTTTTTGGCATTGTTCTCATCGTAACTTTGCCAGAGCATATCCTGGTGTTGAGCACGGGTGAGCGGCACGATTTCAATCTTGATGCTGTTCGGACTTGATAGTCCGTCGTGAGTTGATTCGCCTTCAAGTATAAGCCACTTGGAATAGTTGGAGCTACCTTTGATCTGGGTATCAACGAACTCTCGAATGCGATCAACCGATCCCTGAGTAAGCATCCCGCCATTGGCGAGAATTGCAAAGGAGGGGATATTATTGTTCATGAGCGTAATGATGTTGGTTTCGTCGGCCTGGCGAGAGCCTTTGATAGAGATAATGTTTCCCGTGAATCGTGGCATTCCGTAAGGAGTGGGTCGCCTCGATTCAATTTTGAAGTGAAAAAGCTCGTTGGCTCGAAACTGAGGCTCAAGATTTTCAGCGACTTCTCCAGTGCGCTTATCTATGAGACGAGGATCCCCAAACTGCTTGAAGAATACTTTCTTTGTACCAATGATCTGCACAAATCTTCTAAATCTCTTTTGAAAGAATTTGGTTCCGAGTGAGAAATCGTTTTTGACATAGTTAAGTCCAGTGCGGGTGATGACCCGATCTGTTTTAGTGATTCTGATTGTCGCTGCATTTATTCTATTTATTGCAGAATACTTCTTAGGTTCTGTTAGACTGGGCACCAGTTCCCAATATGCATTTCCGGTCAACTCCTTCTCTTGAGTTGATTCGCGTCGTAGTCTTACAAATGATTCCTCTGCATTGGGATAACTAAAGAAGTGATCTAAAAATTCCTCCTCTTCATCAATTTGCTTTTTGAATGATTTTTTCTGGTCTTCAATCATTGGTCTGAGTGTGAACCGATGGCCGAAACCATCAATTCCAACGGCCATTGCATCACAGGTTTGTCGAAGCTCTGTTGAAAATTCTGCCAGCACAGACAATTCGCCAAGAGAGAGCGGGGGGTCGATGACTTTATCTCTGATCCCAAGACTATCTATGTCGGCATCTACGAGGGCCTGGCTATTTGACTTCTTAATATCTAACGGGTTGACGCTGATGACAGTTGCTTTAAGGATGTGTCGATTGCCTTTTACGTCTTCAACCTCTACTCGCTTTGAGAATTTTTTCGTCGGCTTACTTTTGTCGGGGCTTCCTAGTATTTTTGTCATTTATATTAGTCCTGGTTCTGATGGGCGTTGTCTTCGTTTTCCTGCAAACGCAACTGTGATCGCTAAATCCAAGGCATCAAACAGGTCTTTGTAACGTCCATCTGGAAATTTAAGTAAGTGTTCAATGAGGTCTTGCATTTCTTCTTTCACATGCACTTGGCGGCGCTCGAAAAAAGCTGAGAGCTTCCACGCCCTTGATACTTTGTCTTTCTCTGTGAAGACTGGGATGGCTCGTATAGATTTAAACTCGTCGTCCTGGGCGAGATCCTGAATAAATGCTCGTTGGTAGCCATTGGCTTCAATACCTACCCGAATCGGATCAAATCTGAAAAACTCCTCTGCTACGATCTTCTTTCTCTGGCCGAACGTTGCGACAATATTGTGATAACTTAGGATATAGATTTTCTTTGTCTCTATATGTACGCCGATAGTCGCGTGTGCAAATCGATCTGCATTCTTTGCTTGCTTTGAAGCGAGATCGACTCCCTGATAAATTTTGAGTTCGTTGAGATCGACAGTTTTGTAATACCTGAACCATTCAAGCTTAAATATTTTTCCTTTCATCGCGGCGACGTCATTCTGATATTGAGTATTGAAAATGATCGTTCCCAGAACCTTTCGTTTCTTGAGGAGAAACTTTACGCTACACTTCTCAGGCCACAGCGACAGGTATCTCTCTGACTCCGGCGTTCTGTGATCTATATTCGTTTTCTCAATAAGTGCGGGAATTGAAATGTAGTGCTGTCTAGTAACTTTGCCCTTGTGATCTTTCTGGCAAAGTACATTCTCCATTAAATATCCATAGAGATCGTCCGGGTTATACCGAGTGCCGATGATGGACATTTCTCCGTGTGGTTCCAAGCAAGGATCCAGAACTTTGAAAAACCAAGTGTGAATCTTTTCTCTCTGAGTTTCGGTGATGCTATTGGACTCATCAATTAAGTCGTCAGCGATGATCAAATCGTAGTGCTTTGAAGCAATCGCTCCGCCAATTCCGATAGTTTCAATGGTGTCTTCTTTGGAATCTGCGGTGCGGGCTCTTACCCGAATGCTACCGTCATTCCAAGGTGATCCCTGTTGAACGCCGAAGACCTCAACCATTTTCGGTCGGAGAAGTTTCTGTTTTATTTCCGATAAAAAACTGACAGCGTTGGTGTCAGTTTTCGAAGCGATTAGAATCCTGATGTTCGGGTTCTGTAGGATCTTTAGAATGCACCGAGCAATATTCAGGCAGGTACTTTTGCCGAAGCCACGGGGGGCAAGAGTTAAGTTCCAGAGTTGTCTTTTATCGAGAGTATTTGCGATAACAAAAGAGTTATTTTGAACAGCATCGAACATAACCTCATGAAAATCTTTGATTTCATAACCAAGAACTTCGGTCATTAGAAGATCAATGCGGCTTTCGTTGAGGATGAGATCCCTCAAGAACTCATTTTCAGTGGCCTTCTGCATTCTGAAGCCGGTTACCGCTTCCTGGTGTTCTCTGAATCCCTGCAGTGCCGATGTGACTAGAGCTTTACTTGAAGTCACCATTGTTTAAGATCCCTTGCCGACAAATTTAGACTTCTTTTCTTCTGGAAGAATTATGACGTTGTCAGGTAGTTTTGCCCTTGTGGACGGATCCATAAATTGAGCAATTTCTGATCGAATGGTAATTCGGCGGGAGGCAATTTCCTTAAGCCTTAAAACCTCACGCTGAATTTCAGATCGCACTTCCTCCGCCGTCATCGTACTAAACGTGAGTTCACTGGTGAGCTTCAATTCAGAAGATGCTTTGGGGATCATGCCGAAGTCTTGAGCCATTTTAATGACAGAGTCGTAGGCTTCCTTTTTCTTCCAGATGGCGGTTACCATCGTTTGAAGATTGCCCTGTTCTTTTGCAAGGCCAATGAGCGATTGAAGCTCTCTGATGACATAAGTGATTTTGACCAAATAGTCCGAATAGTAAGAAAATGGATCGAGCTTTTGGAGAAGAGCTTTGTCTGAATCGAGAAGGTATCGTTTAACTTTGGCGAGTGTCGTCGGTTTAATATCGAGCTTGCGGGCAATTTCCTCGTCCGTGTAGTTCGCGCCAATCAATTTCTTAACGTCTGAAACAAGGTTGCGCTTCTTCTTATTAAGGGTTTCCGTTTTCTTGTTTTTCATGGCCCATCCCTTTAACGTGATACATTGTATCACCAAAAGAAATGAGATTAAAGAACTTATCAGTCCAGCGAGGAGCGCCCGGAGTTATTTTGCAATGAATCTTTCGCCCTTACATCGCGGGCATGGCTTTCGACCCTCTAGCTCGATAGAGAGGACCTCCCTGACAAGGTCGGAAAATGGAGGATCCTTGCGCTCGTGTGCATCTTCCAAATCCTCAATTCCACGAAATCTTACGTTGGTTGTAATAACAGGGAGCGTCTTTTTGGTTTGATACCCTTTGCCATTACACTTTGAGCAAATCTTGAATTTAGAAAAGAAATTCTCTAGAGCTTTGATATAAAGCTCGTTGCGCTTCGATGTTTCCTGAGAAGGATTGGGAAGCTTCCTTATTGATACCCACCCAAAATCTGCCATATTTGATCATTCCTTCGTTTCCATAAAACTTACTACAGTGTAGCGAGGGCTTCACAAGAAGTTTACCTGATTCGCTTGGCCTTTTCGCCCGTGTATTTTTCCCATCTTGCTACCACCACGTCGCAGTATTTCGGATCAAGTTCCATAGTAAAGCATTTTCGCTTGGTTTTCTCACAAGCGATGAGTGTCGACCCAGACCCACCGAAGAAGTCAATCACAAGGTCTTCTTTCTTTGAAGAGTTTGAAAGAGCATGCTGGATCATCTCGACAGGTTTCATTGTTGGATGCTCCAAACTTCTCATGGGCCTTTCGAACTGCCATAGCGTTGATTGCTTTCGATTTCCGAACCATCGATGAGCAGCTCCGGGTGCCCAACCGTAAAGAATGGGTTCATGTTGCCAGTGGTAATCTTGCCGACCCATCACAAACTGCTGCTTTGCCCAGATAAGGCATTGCTTAAGTAACCACCCTGCCTCCAAGAGTGTTGATCGAAAGGCGAGACCATTCGAATCAGCATGGCAAACGTAGATGGCCGACCCTGGTTTAGAAACAGCAAAGTAATTATTAAAAACTTTCTGCAGAAAGTCTTTGAATTCCGAGTCTCCCATTTTGTCATTTTTGATTTTAAGGGCGTCTTCTGTTTTTCCTTCATAGTTCACGTTGTAAGGTGGATCGGTAAAAACCATGTCGGCCTTTTCGCCATTCATGAGCGTTTGAATGTGCTTCATATTGGTTGCGTCCCCGCAGTTGAGCCGATGTTTTCCCAATATATAGAGATCGCCCAATTTAGTCTTTGGAGTCACTGGGAGCTTTGGAGCCTCGTCTTCTTCTCCCTTGCTGAGAGCATCAAATGGTTCAATTTCAAAACCTGGGATGCCGAGCAAGTCGACGTCAAAGTCAGGCCCAAACTGCACAAAGTCTGCATTGACCATCGCCATATCAACTTCGGAGAGTTCAGCGATCTTGTTGTCAGCGACCATGTCAGCATATTCCATTGCTTCAGATTCGTACTCTTGAAAGTCGACAGGGTATGCCTTCCAACCGTTCAATCTGGCAGCCTCAAGGCGACCGTGGCCAATAGTGATAAGGCCCGACCGCAGCGACACCACAATTGGTCGCCTTATTCCTTGCGCCCGCATTATGTGCGCGAGGAGCTTGATCTGATCCTTTGGATGCTTGTTGGGGTTACGCGGGTGAGGCTTCAGCTCGTCGACAGAGATGAGCTTATCAAAAGCACAGTGAATCGTCGGAGATTCATTCGACGGTTCTTGAGGAACTGTTTTAGTTTCTATATTTCGCTTTATTAGTTGCAATCCCATAACGTGTTACATTGTATCACGTTGCAAATTGCAAAAGATAGTGGAATTGATCGGGACGAAACGGTGCAAGAACTAAACGGCTTTTTTATTCCACATACCTTTCATTTGAGAGCGGAGCTTGCTCACGCCCTCAACGAAATCCAGATAGACCATCGTATTTTTGATTTCCTTTTGGCCAAGCATGTATTGGACGGTTTTAAGGTCACGACAGTTTATATAGAGTTTCAGCGCACCAGTGTGGCGCATCGAGTGAGAGCCTTTTGAGGGATTGGGCCTATATTGGTCCCAAATTCGGCGAAAATGGCGGGTGGTAATTGGAAAGATTCGATCATCTGGGGACATATCTTTGATGTACTCTTTAATCTCTCGCATCAAATCAATGGAAAGCGGAATCGTGCGATTGTTTGATCCCTTGGCTCCCCAAAGAGTAACAGCATCTTTTCCTAGGTCTCTTGGTCTTAGTTTTAGGACCTCACAGCTTCGGGCGCTTACTTTTAGTGTTAGTCTTAGGAGTAAAGAGTCTCGGCGTTCAGTCTTTGTCTTGGGGCTGCCCTTTGAATGTTCGAGCAATTTAAACAGGAATGTTAGCTCTTCATCGGTGAGAAATTTGGCTTCATTTATCATGCACACTTTCCTTGGGCAGAAAAACCGCACCACTTGCGCTCCTCTGCTCCGTATAATTGATTGAAACACCCATTGCTCAGGTGTAGGTTGTTTACCAGTAAGTTTTTTTGTGGCACCGAGTAATTGCTGATGTGAGAAACCAAAAAAATTATGTGAGAAACTTGTGAGAAACCCGCAAAAGCTTCTCACGTAAAAAACTGAACTGAATGTTTTCAAGCATTTAGGCGGCAGCATAGGCCTCACATTCAGTTCGAAACTGATCTACTCGTGCCCGCCACTTTTAGTAAAACAAAATGACTATAAGGTCTAATCTCTTAAGCTACCCCTATCTGTCAGGAATGATGTCGCCTCTAATTTTTAACCAAAGGGGCAGT
>CAZYOE010000007.1:0-64310 GCA_964648725.1 uncultured Pseudobdellovibrionaceae bacterium
TTGCCACTTAAAAAGTAACACTTTTTGCGTCACCCCACTCAAAGTTAGAGACCCACGTGTATTCAATTCCTTCAAAAAACTAGTCCGAAAATCAGGATTTTTCTCGAAATATTGGCAGGCCAATCTTAAGCCCGTTTCATCCCTTAATAATAGGTCTGGGGTGATAGGACCATTCTTAACATAGCCCTCCCAAAATACGCGGGCCAACGACGTCTCATTCAATTCAAATCCTGCAGCAATAACCAATGCTGCTATCCAATTCGAGCCTGCTCCCATCTGTTGTAGCATATTTGGTTTTGTCGAAAAGCCCTTTGCTAGAACGCCTCCAATGTGCCTTTGTCCGATCCTAGCCATCCGCCAATGAACTTGGTCATTTAAAGTTTTGAATCTCCTTTGATTCCAGTCCACATCGCCCGACTGAGATGTTAAATGAGATTTTAAAGATTCCATTTCATTTATCGCCTGATTCAATTCTGATTTCGTGAGCATCTGTGACGAAAAATTAGAGCTATCAATTAGTGATCGAAACCTATTTATTGAATCTTGCAACTTCCGCAGGTCTACATTTTGATTTCCCGTAGTTAAATCCCTTAGGAATTTAGACTCCTGAGCAATATAAGCATCTGTCGCATTTGCGAGAGCCTTGCCAGATGAAATGGCCTTTCTAGCTTTAATTGTTTCTCGTAGTTTTTCAATTCCACCAAGGGTTGCATCAGTAGCAGCAAAATACACAAGTAATTCAGAATAGCTTAAAATATGTTCGCCATCGATATGGCGCTCATTTAGAACCTTTAAATTTTCTTCGCAATCCTCAAGTGACACTCCCAAATTAAATGAGAATCTTCGATCGGCAAATTCATTTGATGAGCAAGAAATTGCTATAGGAGCTACTTCCTTTGAATGGGTAAGGCTCCCGGCAAATAAAACTGCTAAACAAAACATTTTATTCAAGCGCATTGGTTCTCCTTACAGTTTAAATCCTGCAAGAAAAGAACCATCAGCGGTGATGTTTCAAAATGAGCCATGCCTTTGCGCTGATCTAGGTCAAAACGTCTACCCGCGCCTTTCGGCGCGGACTTTTCGCAACATAACCTAGCCTTTAATTTGAACTTTGTGTAGAAGGACGACTCAATTCATAGGGAGCTCAAAAGGCCGAAGTACGTCTAGCCCCCATCATCTTGATTCACAATTGGTATTAGTGGTCGATTAATAACGTGGCTGGTTGAGTGCTCAAAGGACATTACGTATGAGGGGGTTACTCCCTTCAATGAGCAAATTTTGTAGATGTGCAGCTCTTCTCATGACTCCCCTTGAATTGTTATCCACAAAGAGAGGCTTTCTATGCAGGCACTCAGAACACGAGTTGCAGGGGTTGACGTTCACAAAGAGATTCTGGCCATCACCGCTTTAATTGGTGATGCTGATAAAGAACCTAGCTTTGAACCAATACAGTTCACTTAACGAAGGAACCTCCGGAAAGAACTTTATGATTGCATTTTTTCGTGGATGCCTTTAAAACAAAAAAGGATTAGCAAGCTAATCATTTTTTGTTTACGTTTGTTCTTTGACGCTGCGAACTTTTTTAACCCGCAAAGGAGATAGGATGACGAGTTCGCGTTAGACACCCCAAGTTAATATTGCCTTCTTTTTGATATTAAATTCAAGAAAAATTATTTGATTGGCTCAGATGAACAGAGGAAAAGAAAATTCACTCCCGAATTGCTTTTTTATATCGTCGTCAAAATGGTCGTTGGAAATTCCGGATACACAAAATGCTTGAATGCTGTTTGGGCTAGCTTTGACTCCGCTTTAAGGGCACCTTTTAAATCAGCTCTCACTAAAATTCGAAATAGGATTTCATTTCTGTTCTTCAAAGAACAGTTTGATTCTCTATTAACGACCTTTGAACCTCATAGAAAGACTTGGCGCGGATTGCGCATCTATGCCACCGATGGAGATCAACTTGCACTGCCGGCCTCTGAAGATATTCTTGAAGCAGGTTATTGGGGTTACCCTTGCAAAGACCAAATGGAAACTCATTTTCCTCGAATGTATGTGGTGCAATGTCACGATATACTTTCTGGCGTAACAAGAGATTTTCGTTATAGCCATGAAAACCAGGAAGTGCAGTTGGCTTTAGAAATTGCAACTCAATTGGAGCCAAATAGCGTGACCCTCTATGATCGACTTTTCTTCTGTCGAGACCTTGGAGTGGCATCATGATTTTTCACCGGACGGCAGTGAAAAGTTTTCTTTAATATTTCCAACCCCGCAAGTGGCTATCATATCCTGCTGAATAAAACTGATTTGGGCCCCGCTAAACCTTATATGCTTTGGCGCCCTCAGAAAGGAAAATTTCAATTGGAACTGAAAGATCGAATGGGATTGACCATTGACCAAGTTGAATTTGAAGTTCGCGGACGTTATAATTAGATTTTACTGAAAAAGTCCAACGAGGGGCGGCTGTACTCTCATTCGAAACAACCTTGTGGAAAATATGTCACCGCTCTCAACTCCCTTGATGCTGAAGTTATTTGCGTCCTGTTAACGTTTCTTCAAGCAACGTCAAAGCAGAACGCAAAAACATTAATTCCTTCTAATAAATAGAAAATATTGTTGTCTTTTTCTCTTTTTATAGTACGAACCAAGACGAATTTCCGGTCTTCGGGCCGCTCAGTGTGTTCTCACGAATTGTGCTTCAAGCCTGTGTTTCGGGGAAGTCAGCACCCCGATTTTAATGTGATTTATACGTTTAAAATAACGGGGGGGGTCTATGAACAAATGGTTTAAAACCAGTTTTCAAAAGCTTGGGTTTATTGTTTTGTCCCAGCTAGTTTTGACATCGTTAGGGTACGCAGCACCAAGCTCACAGACCCTAACGATCAAAAGTATTTTTCCGGAAAATATCACCGACACTACAAATCAAGTGAAGGTGGAGTTTTCGGAAAAAATGGCCAAGCTTGGCAATGGCAACGACACTGCTGACATTTTTACTGTTAGCTGTAGTCCAAACATTGCTGGTCGAGGGCGCTGGCAAAGCGAAACCCTCTGGACCTACGAGTTCTCGACCTCTCAGCCAGGCAACAAACTCCCCGGTGGGACTCGTTGCCAAGTCGAAGCAATGCCTGGCCTTAAATCCTTAGCGGGCCATACCCTTTCTGGTAAATCTTCTTTTACCTTCCAAGTTGACGGACCAAATATTCTGGATCTGTCCCCCAGCCAAAAAGTTACTGAAGATCAAGTTTTTATCTTGCAGTTGGATTCTATTGTCGACCTCAGTAGCCTCAAGCAAAATTCCTACTTTGTGGTGGACGGCAAAGCCAACAAAGTCGCAATTGATATTATCGAAGGAGATGCCAGAGAAAAAATCCTAAAGGCCGCCTATTACGATGAACCCAATTCTAAAACGATCATATTGATCAAAGCTCGGGAGAACTTCCCTAACAAGGCCAAAGTAACTTTGCTTTGGGGACCTGGAATTAAATCCGAGGAGTCAGGTCTCTCTCGCCTCCAGACTACTAAGTATAACTTTGTTGTTCGTAGTGGTTTTACCGTTGAGTTTTCGTGTGAACGCGAAAATGCAAAGGCAAACTGCTTACCCGTCACACCCATGCGCCTGAATTTTTCCACGCCTGTTCCGATGGAATACGCCAAAGAAATTCGCCTGATTGGCAAGGACGGAACTTATAAACCGGTGTTGAGTGAGAATGAAAACGTTGTCGACTCCGTCAAGTTTAAACCCCCATTTGCTGAAAATGCAGAATACAAAGTGGTCCTTCCTAGCAAATTTTTAGATGATGCCGGCCGTTCCGCTATTAACAAATCTAAGTTTCCATTGATTGTGAAAACAACTGACCTTCCACCGCTCGCCAAATTCAACTCCGACTTTGGTGTTCTTGAAGCCAAAGAAAATGTGAAGGGCAAAGTGCTTTTGCCAGTGACTCTCAGAGATATCGAAGCCCAGTCCCAAAACAAAGCGGTAGTGACAGGAAAAGCGTTGCGCCTTGAATCCAACCAATTTGGTCTAGCGATTCAATGGCTGCGCGAAGTCACTTCACGGGAAGACAAAGATCGCGAGATTTCCATATTAAAAAATGAGAAACAAAGTGCAAAGGTGACTAGTTTTGAAATTCCCGTTCAAAAAAATCGCAAGTCCTTTGAAGTTGTAGGCATCCCTCTTCCTCAGAGCGGATTTTATGTGGTGGAACTGAAAAGCCAAAACCTGGGAGATTCTCTTTTGGGCAAAGGTAAAACCATGTATGTTCCAACCATCGCCTTGGTCACTGATCTTGCCGTTCATATTAAATGGGGACGAGAAAACTCCTTATTCTGGGTCACGTCGCTGAGTTCTGGAAAGCCTGTTCCAGGTGCCAACGTGGCGGTACATAATTGCCGTGGGGACAAAGTTTGGGCCGGAGTTTCAGGCACTCAAGGGACCTTGAAATACAAAGGCAACATCAAAACCTTAACGACTCTGGCAGAAGGTCAAAGTTGCTCCGATAATCCTGACAGCTATAGTTCCTATGATGGCGGTTTTTTTGTGACCGCTCAACTTGCCAAAGATTTCACTTTCACCCACACAGGATGGACTGATGGCATTGAAACTTGGAGATTTGGCCAGGGTGATAACTATCTTGATACTAAAAGTCCTTCTTGGAACACCGAAGCTGATTTGATTGCTCACTCCGTTATAGATCGAACACTTGTGAGAGCTGGCGAAACAGTTTCAATGAAACACTTTCTTCGTAAACCCGTCACTACCGGTTTGAGCCTCCTTAAAAAGGACGAACTTCCAACCAAAGTGCTTATTGAACACCAAGCCAGTGATGCTAAATTTGAAGTGCCATTGAATTGGGACGGCAAAGGTTCTGCATCAACGAGCGATTTCAAGGTTCCGGCAGAGGCACTTTTGGGTCAATATTCGATAACCTTATTTAACGAAAAAGCGAACAAAACTTATTACACGGGAAGCTTCCAAGTGGAAGAATTCAAAGTGCCTCTCTACAAAGGTAGCTTAGTTCTCCCGAAAGATGACCTTGTTAAGCCTGCTAGTGTCGAAGCGCAAATTGCGGTGAACTACCTTAATGGCGGCCCCGTTGCGAACTTGAAAGGCATTCTTCGTTATTATTTAACCTCTGTTGAAGAAACCAAGTTTCCACAATACGAGGGTTTCGTATTCTCCAATGGTAGCGTTAATGTGGGAGTCACTCGTTCAGGTGAAGATGATGAATCAAGCGAAGCGATCAGAATTAACAGTCAACCCGTGCAACTCGATGCCACTGGTACCGGTCACGTGCAATTGACTCAACTACCAATCGAGCAAACGCCTAAAATGCTTAATGCTGAATTAGAGTATCGCGATTCCAATGGCGAGTCTCAAACTATTGGCCAATCAAAGCTCCTATGGGCTTCGGCAAAACAAGTTGGCGTTAAAATCACGCGCTGGCTTTCTTCCAGTGACAACGTTGAAGTTGAGCTGGCAGTGACTGATTTAAAAGGCCGCCCACAAGCCAATGCCACAACAACCCTAAAAGCTTACAAGGTTAACTTCTATACCCATCGAACAAGACTTGTTGGTGGGTACTACTCTTATGAAAGTTTAAAAGAGGTCATTGAGGCGGCCGCTGATGTCACTTGTGCTGCAAAAACTGATACCAAGGGACTGAACAAATGTAATGTTCGTCTGCCATCGTCCGGTCGTTATATATTAGTGGCTGAAACCACTGATGCCAATGGTAACAAAATCAGTGCCCACGGCGACGCTTATGTTCGGGGTTCTGAAGATATGTGGTTTGAAATGGACAATAACGACCGCATTGATTTGATCGCAGAAAAGAAAAGCTATGAACCTGGCGAGACCGCAAAATTACAGGTTCGCATGCCATTTCGTGAAGCGACAGCGTTAGTCACAGTTGAACGCGAAGGCATCTTGACTTCCATTGTGACTCACCTTTCTGGCAAAAATCCTGTGCTGTCCGTTCCAGTATCGAACTCATACACTCCGAATGTGTACGTATCAGTGCTCTTGGTTCGTGGTCGTGTGGAGGCAGGTCCCAAAGATACAACTGCTTTGGTAGATTTGGCAAAACCAGCCTACAAAATGGGTCTCACGGAATTGAAGGTCAACTGGAAGGCCCATGGCCTAGTAGTGAATGTAAATCCTGAAAAAGCCACTTATGCTCCTCGAGAAGAAGCAACCCTCAAGGTGAAAGTAGCCCGTCAATTGCCGAATACTGCTCGACTAGGCATTCCTGGTGGCGAAGTCGCAATTGCGGTGATCGATGAGGGTCTGTTGCAGATAGCGCCTAATCATTCATGGGACCTTTTAAAGTCCATGATGTCTCATCGGCCTCTTGAAACTGAAACTTCAACAGTGCAAATGCAGGTAATTGGCAAACGACACTTTGGATTGAAAGCCGTTGCTCATGGTGGTGGCGGAGGTTCTGGCCAACAATTGACCCGTGAGTTCTTTGACACGTTAGTTTATTGGAACCCTCGCGTGACCTTGGATGAAAAAGGTGAAGCCGTTGTTAGGTTTAAAATGAACGATTCCCTTACTCAATTTCGCGTCGTCGCAATTGCTAATGCTGACAACGCGCTCTTTGGAATGGGTGAAAGTTCAATTACCACCGTTCAAGACCTCATTTCCACAACTAGCATCCCAACCCTGGCTCGCACGGGTGATACCTTTTCTCCTGAGTTTACTTTCCGCAATACCACAGATACCGGATTGACTTTGACTCTCCGAGGAACAGTGACCTTCCGCATGGCCGACGGTACTACCCGTACTATACCTGTGCCGTCTACTTCTGTGACTCTTGGTGGGAAAGATGCAAAGACTCTTTCCGTCGCTAAAGTTGACGTTCCTGAGGGTGCAATTGATGCCACTTATGATATTGAAGTGGTCGATCAAAATGGAAAATCGAAAGACCATATAAAAGTCGTTCAAAAAGTTCAAAGCTCGATACCAGTTCGTGCTTATATGGCTAGCTTGAAACAATTGATAAGTGGCCAAGAAGAATTTGAGATTCAAATACCAAAAGGAGCTTTAGCGAATGTCGGTGGCGTGCAAGTGACACTGACGCCTTCATTAAATTCTGGACTTACCACCGTCAGCCAGTACATGAAAGACTATCCTTACGATTCTATCGAGTCTCGCTTTTCTAAAGCGATCATCAGTTATGATGCTAAACAGTGGCAGAAAGTGACGGCGCAATTACCCGCCCAACTCGATAAAAATGGTTTAGTTAAATTTTACCCGACGGCTGAAACGGGAAATGAACTACTGACCGCTTATATGCTGTCAGCATCCAAGATCTGTGGATTGGCAATTCCAGAGTCTTTGAGCGAAAAAATGCTCAAAGGTCTTGAAGACTATGTTGCTGGTCGTATTCGTCAACCTTCATCGGAACGGCAAAATACTGTGGCCTTGTTCTCGTCGCGTGTTTATGTGATGGAGACGCTCACTCTTTACGGTGCCATCAACGCAAGTCAGCTGACGAGCCTGCCGCAGATTAATACTCAGCAAATCGGCAGCGCAACCTTGGTTTCTTGGGCGGCACTCCTTGAAAATCTGGATCGAGATAATTTTCATGCCTCTACTAAAAAAGAGGTACTCAAGGCAATTGAGGCTCGATTAGTGATCAATGGCAACCGTTACAACTACTCGCAAGTTCGCGACAGCAACTGGTTCATTGATTCCGCCGATGCCAATATGGCGCGACTTGTTCTCTTGGTGATGCAGAATCCAAATATTGGAAAAATCTTTGGCGAAAAACTTCCAAAAATGATCTTGGGTCTTATTTCTCAAAACACTAAAGGCGCATGGGACACAACTATTGCTAATGTGTTTTCGTCTATCGCCTTGCGGGTATTTGCCAGTGTGTATGAAAAAGAATCCATCACTGGTATCACTCAAGTTCAGTTGGGCGAGCTCACCAAGAAAGCTGACTGGGCGACTAAAAAGAATGGGGCCATCTTAAAATTTCCATGGCCAGAACAAGGACAAGGAACTGTGAAAATACAGCATCAGGGAACCGGTACCCCCTGGTCTCTTGTTGCCACTCAAGCTGCTGTTGAGTTGAAGCAGGCTAACTTTGCCGGTTTCACGGTGGATAAATCCTTAAAGACTATTCAACAAAAAGTCGCTGGGCAATGGAGTGTTGGTGATATCGTTGAAATTCACCTTAAAGTGAAGGCCAATGCCGCGACAAACCAAGTTGCTATCATTGATCCAATCCCTGCAGGAGCGAAGATTATTAAGAGCGGCCTGATTGAATCGTTAAATTATGTTTATCCAAGTCTTGAACAACTCAGTTATGAGGCTTATAAAGCTTTCTATGACTGGGTTCCTGATACAGAGATTGAAACCGTTTACCAAATTCAACTCAACCAGGCAGGAAAGTTTAAGGTTCCTCCGACTCGTGTTGAGGCTGTTTACTACCCAGAAATGCATGGTGAAACACCAAACAGCGGTATTGAAGTAAAATAGACTATTGCATTTCAGATCAATAAAATCGAAACGCTCCTGTCATCAGGGGCGTTTTTATTTTAATTTTGAGGGACGAGGGGGCGGTGGAGGTAATAAATCTCTTTTTGTTTTTTCCAGCATTAATTGCAACTTTTGATTTCGTCGCAACAAATCTTCACGTCTCTTATCAATCACATCTTTAATGAAAGTGCGCTGCTCTGTTAAAGCACTTAACGCTTTCTCTAGTTTATTGCGATCCACTGAAATTGTTGGCGTCCTTCTGAGTTCCAGCTCGGTCCGCACTAATTCTTGTTCGATATAGTCATAGTAGTCTTGCAAAGGGTGTGCGACTTCTGCTGATTTGTACTCATTGAGCAAAAACTCAAGATGATGAATGGCTTCAACATTTTTACGATTCAACGCTTTCGAATAGGCACTTAATCTATTTTCCTGCTGTTTTATCAGACTCATTCGATTTTCTAAAGCCACAGATTCATCCGTCAACTCGCTCTGAGTGAGTGCAATTCTTTCAGCTTCGATTCTCAATTTTCCTTCTTTTTCTTGAGTTTGCTTTTTCAAAATTTGGAGTTCTTGCTCTTTTACCAAAATCAACTGCTGGACACCCGCTAGTTGAACACTTAAATCATCAGTGCGAATATCAATGACTTGAATGACTTTGTCCTTTTCTTCCGCCTGACTTTTAAAAAAGGCCAATTTTTGTTTCAAATCCCCGACTTCACGCTGCCGATCATCGCTCAGTTGTTGGTTTTGTTCCCTGGCATGAGTGAGCTCGTCTTGTAGAGACTGGATCTTTTCGGTCAATTGATCTTTAGTATAGTCTCGCAATAACTGTAATTTTATATTATCACTACTGACGTTATCCAGCTGCAACTGCAACTCTTTCAGCTCAGCCAGGGCATGCTGGTATTCAACCATTAGTTTTTCATTTTTTAACGCGATCTCTTGAGTTCTAATCTTTTCTTGCGCAAGAGCCTCGGAATTCAAGGCGTGTTGATTCTGAAGCTGCATTAGCCTATCAGCAGTCAACTTCAATTTAAATTCTTTTTCTTGATCTTGTTTGAACAAGATCTGGAGGTCTTGCTCCCTCACCAGAATTTTATCCTGTAACGATTTAGTGGTTTCTGTCAATTGCCCCTGAGTGTACTCACACATTAATTTGAGTCGAGCATTGTCATTGACCGCATTATCCAGTTGATTTCGCAATTCAGTGACTTCGCTGCGCGCCTGCCCTAACTCTGAATCCAAATTAACATTTCTGGCATTAAGTTGCTCAGCTTTGAGCTTTTCTTGCAGGAGAGATTCACAACGTGCCGTCAGTAAATTATTTTTCCTATTCATTGCCTCAAAGTTCTGAGTCAGAATCGTATGAGTGCGTTCTAGCTCTTTGGTGCTTTTATACACTTCTGAGTCTTTCGACTTGATGTCCGTAAGACTCGTCGTCAGGTAGTCGATTTCTTTTTGGTACTTTGATTTTTCGTGCGCGAAGTTTTGTCGCTCCCTTTCAAACATCTGGTGATCTGCCACTCTTGCCGCTTCTAAGGTTGCAATCCTTTTTTTGAGTTCGGCGGTTTCAGTTGAGTGAGCCTCATTGAGTTGCTTAAGCCGTTCTTCTAACTGACCCTCAAAAACCAGGCCTGCAGAAGGCCGAGGCACTGGCGGTTCCTTGGAGATGGGTCGCTGGCGTAATTGACGCTCTAAAACCAGCCGATCTACTTCCATACTTCGAATCTGGCGTTTGAGCTTACTAGACTCTTCACGCAGGGTATTGAGTTCAAATTCTCGGCGACTGAGGAGGGCCTTATGCTCTGCGAGATCCTGGCCAAACTCTTTGAGGAGGTTTTCTTTTTGATGAGATAATAGATTTTGTTGATTACGCACCAATTGATCCATGTCGCTTGATTGCTGAGCTAGTTGCTTTTCAAAATTCACTAACTGAAACTTAAGCGTTTCAACAACTTTCTGCGACTCCCCGATTTGCCAACTTAAGGTATAATTTTCGCTCTGAAGGTTCGAGAAAGCATGAATATCGATAGTCTGCGCACTCTTTAGCTTTTCAATTTGTTCCTCATAATGCAAACGTAGTTTCTGAACTTGCTGAGACTTTTCGATCTCGAGTGCGGATAAAGTGGAGCGAAGGCTTTCAATGAGTTTTTCATCATTTTCGATCTGAATTGCATTTTTACGAATGATGTCTTGTAGGTCATGAATTTTTTCGTCAGCCCTCTGAAAACGAGTGTGGGCCTTATCGAGCTGACTCAGTTTTTCTTTAAGTTCGCTCTGCCGCTGAACAAGGTTCTGTTTGAGTCTCTGTATTTCTTGCCGTAGCTCCGCAATCGTGCGCCTGGTCTCCGCTCGAAACAGTGAAAAATCAGTTTTAAGACGAAGAATTTCAGAGTCTTTTTCATGAAGGCAACGAATGGCATCTCTGCTCAGTTCCATTTCGTCATTGGCAAAATCAACAGGGCGAGTTGATGGAATGTTGGATGATGTGTCTCCATCAATAAAATCAGCCGTCTCCACGCTCGCAGAGATAATCTTCGAACCCTCAGAGATGTTATCATCGCTGAACGCATTGAAATTTGACTTGCCGATTAATTTGTCCAAATCGTCCCCTTCCCTTAGTCTTTTCGGAAGGGAGCGAATAGACTTGAGAAAAAGCAATAGAACTGTCGGTTAATCTAGTTCATCCCAAGGGAGCTTTTCACTGCTTGATTGCGCTTCATGCCGCGCCAACCTCTCCTTAAGTTGAGCACTCAATGTCAATAGCCTAGCGGCCTCAAGAGACAATTTAACTTCTTGCTTCGACTCAAAGGTTCCGGTCTGCACAAAGGTCTCATACTCAGCATGCAAACGGATGATGCGCTTACCGACGTCACGAATGTTCTGATAAAAAGAAAACAGAAAATAGTTGGATTCAGCGGATGGCTTTCCATAAAGGTCCATGAGTTGTTCCAGTTGCTTTTGGTAGGTTAGCCACTGGACCCGCCCCTGGAACCAGGTCTGGCGCGCGGAACTCTGATTTTTAGATAAAGCGATCAGATATCTTTCAAAATCATTATTCATTAAACTCACTTGTTGTTCCTGTGAGACGAGGACCTGTTTGATTTCAAAAATTTCATCCACATATTTTTGATGAAGTTGTTGATGATATCTTTTGAGTCCTTCAAAATACTGCTGGTCCTTGGCTCCCCCCAAAAAGTAAGTCTTTGCTAAATAGACTTTACTATTGTAGCTAAGGCTCAATTCATAGACCCCTCGGGGAATAGCCTCACCGCTGGCGCTTAACGAAGGCACTTCGAGCAACCCCTTTTGATTGAGTAAGGCGATGGAGCGCTGGTAAGAAAATGCCCCTACTAAACTCGACGGAATCCCTTCTATCTGCAATTTGAACTGGGATTGTTCTGGAATATTCGAAGTGATAAAAATTTGGGGAGCCACCGGACTGTTTTGACTGATGGCCAACCCAAACCTAGGTCCTACATCTTGGCTTGGGTGAGCAATTGCACGCACTAGCTCCTGGTATTCAGCATTCTGAAC
Source organism: uncultured Pseudobdellovibrionaceae bacterium (assembly GCA_964648725.1). Classification (GTDB taxonomy): domain Bacteria; phylum Bdellovibrionota; class Bdellovibrionia; order Bdellovibrionales; family Bdellovibrionaceae; genus CAUJGP01. The sequence continues at coordinate 12,029 of CAZYOE010000007.1, forward strand.
ACCGAGGGGATGTCGAACTTGACCCCACTCTGATTCCAGCCAATTTAAAAGGCCAATCGTTGCAGCAATGGCAACGATCAGAGTTAAGCCAGTCTTGCCGCCCCTCAATACTTTGCGCTTGATCTCATTATCCTTCCGGCCACTCGAAATGGCGTTCGCGGGATCGACAAGTAGAGGTCTGTTTGTCGAAGACTCCAGCTCACCATGCCATTCTAAATGAGATCTATAGAGCGGGTTGGGTGAAATATCACTTTCGCCATCCCATTTCTCCCATAAAATCGGGAGGTCCACGGACTTTGCCAGTTGTTCAAACTTAGCTCGTTGAGATCGAAAAACCTTCCCAAGCTCAGTGTGGTCAATCAGCTCCCAAGACTCCATATCTTCGGACCAAAGATATATCTCCGGTTTTTCCTCGGCCTTATTTTTTACCCATGCATATACTTCGACGGCAGAATAGGGTCCGTGATAGTTATCCTGATAGTATATAAACCATTTTCGTTCATGCGGTAAATCGGTGCTTAACTCTTTATCCATCTTTAGCCTCTTGATTCACATCAGAAGCATGATTGGCATTGTCCTCAGACTTTTTCTCTAATGAAGGTTCGGTTTTCTTTTTCAATTTAATAACCACTCTCCGGTTTTGAGCCTGGTTCAGAGGAATAGGTTTCCCAGTTTCATCTCTATTTTTGACAATGGGGCGAGCATCACCATAACCCACCGCTGTCATTCGCGCTTTGCTAAAACCTTCTTTGAGGAACACATCAAGAACGCGACAGGCTCGGATGCTCGATAGTTCAAAATTATCCCGAAATTGAAAACCGGCGGCCACCGGATTATCGTCAGTATGTCCCTCAATCGTAATGTCAAATTCAGTTTTTTCCCCTTTAACCACGGGAAAAATCGAAGCTAAAACCGACTTTGCTTCCACTTTCAAATCTGCCGATCCTGAAAGAAAAAACACTGTGCCCATGAACGAGATTTCTATACCATCTGGTAGCACACGAACGACCACTTGGTTACCAACACCAAGCTTTTCAATTTCTTCTTTGATACGTTTTCCAAGCTGATCATAGGGCATTTCGTATTGGCCGCCGAATTCTTTGGAAATAGATTTTTTCGCTTCCTCCAGTTTTTCCTGATCAACACTCGAAAAACTAAGAAGGATCACGAAGAATCCCACTAACAGAGTCATCATGTCGGCATAAGAAACCAGCCAGTTGCCTTCACCTTCTTCGTGCTGGCCACCATGATGGGTTCCTAGTGATGCTAATGGATCATGACCAGCACTCAAGCTTTGCTGCCTTTCCCTTGTCCTAGCATCGCTCTTTCATGAGGCAAGAGATAGCTCTTTAAATGTTCCTCGATGATTTTTGGATGTTCCTTTCGTCTAATAAGGCGAAGTCCATCGATCACCATAGTTCGAATGGTTTCATCATCACGATTGATCACTGAGAGATTTTCACCAATGGGAATCAAAACTAAGTTCGCCAAAGTCAAACCGTAAAAGGTTGCCACAAGGCCCACTGCCATCGATGGGCCTAATAGCTTTTGGGCATCTTTGCCACCCAGTGATTGCAAGAGGGAAATCATGCCAAGCGTGGTTCCTAATAATCCAAAGGCCGGCGGAAACTTCGCCAGAGTCTTGAAAATACCAGCATCGTAGTCGTATCGCTTTGAATGAGTGACCGCTCTCTTGACTAAAATTTCATCCAGAGCGTCTTCAGGAATTCCTCCAAGGACCATCAACTGCACCGCATCTGCGAGGAATGGTGTTTTCAGGCTCTTTACCTTTTGACCTAAGTAATCTGGGTTTTCGCGTAGGCCTTTGGCAAGGTCGACTATTTCGTTGATGACCACTTCATTGCGCACATCGTATTTACCCAAAAACTTTTTTACAAAAACGCCTGTGATTCGCTTATAGAAATGAATGGGAAAGCACATCAAACCGGCGGCCGCTGTGCCTCCCAAAACGATAAGAATACCATGCAGATCTAAAAAGACATGAGCTGACTTTGATGAAGTGATGATTCCTAAAACCACTACAATGAGAGCTGCGAGACTTCCAGTAATCGACGAAAAATTCATAGTCCATCCTAGACATAATTTGTTGATGCGCTTTTTCAGTATACCAATGGCCTATCATACGGCAATACATCTACTGATACCCCCGGGACATTAGTCAGACTAGTATAGTTTCTGCTGAAAAAGGCCAACATTTGCGTTGGCATCGCTTCATCTCTCACTCAACGGAAGGGAACTACGCCTCAGTCGATTTGAAACTTGCCGCCTTGAATTTGGCTCTTTTTCAGCAGAATCTAGTATAACTCGACGAGTAACCCCAATACCTACCTTTACTGGACTTTAGAATTTCTCAAGTTGATACGATGAGTCTATCGAATGAGTCAGTTAACTAAGTTTCTTATTTTAATTCTTTTTGTTTCGTGTGCTTCGTGCACCACGATGTTTTTGGCGGATAGCAGTCAAACCCAAACAGAGGTTTTTTATATCAATCAAAAAACTGGAGAGAAAAAACTAATTGGCGCAACCCCCCTGCAAATATCTATGGAGGACTTGAAATCTAAGGTCGGCGAAGATGTACCTCCAGGAGAGTTTTTTCGGTTCCGTTTTGAAAAGAAAGGTTTTCAAACAGAAACACTTCTGGTTCCTTCTTCACGATTGGGGACCATTGCTACAAAGCTTTCTGTCACAATGATTGAAAACAAAAAAGATGATGAAGAAAAGGTCGCAAAATCTCTTATTGATCGCCTCTTTACGGCACAGCGTTTGGCCCTACTTAAAGAGTTCGAAAGAGCACAAATAGAGATAGACAAAATTATTGCGGACCATCCCAGTTTTGTGAGAGCCCTCACCATGCGAGCTTCCATTTATTATGCTCAAAATAATATTCCTGAGAGCATTAAATGGTATGAAGAGGCTTTAAAGATTGATCCACAAATGGAAGATGTGATCCGAATGATCGGAAAACTCAAAGGTGAAAAGCCCGTAGAGAAACGACTTCCAGCGCGGAGCGGGCCATGAACGCCACCCTCCTCTTATTCTTAGTTGTGAGCTTTTTTCTAAATTTTGCACCCGCCCAAGAAACTACGGATTTACTGCCGGAAACACAAGGTGCCAAAGCCTTACTTGAAGATTTAATGGCACGTCGATACCGACAAGAACTTTCGACCATCATTGATTCTGCGCAATTTTCTTTGGGGGCACGGCTGGAGTTAACAAGAATCGAAACCGTCGAACCCAAAAGCAAATCTGAAGAGGAAGAACCTGCCGAAGTTCCGGTGATCCATGATCTCATGTTGGGTACCATTGATCCTGAAGCTCTTTTAGAAAAGTACTCTTCCCCGGACCAAGCAAAAGTGACTAAACAATTGTTAGATAACTATCGTATCAAAAACGTCACCATCTCAGTCGGACTTAAAGAAGGTTTGCCCAAAGACACGAAAACGAATATTGAAAAATGGCTAAAAGAAAGAGTCTCTAAGGAATTTGGAAAAAATGGCACAGGCCAAGTCAGCATGACCATCCAACAGAGTCCCTCCGAAATTAAGCTTCCCGAGAAGCAACCCATTGACCTGCTCAACCAGTTTCAAACATTGGCAGGCCAGCTTGTCCTCGCCGTGGCTTTGCTTTTGGGTATTATCCTCTGGCGGCTAATGGGTGGCGGCAAGAGTGCAAGCACCAGCCAGCAATCCGGCCCGACCATTAATATGTCGAATTCCGCAACTGGTGTTGGACCCTCTGGAAATGCCGCAAGGTCAGAGGCAGAAATGGTGGTTCATCATCAAAAAAATGAGCGCGAAAGACAAAGTGCTCTTGAATCGATCGCTGACACCACTCTTAAAATTACGGCAATACTCCCTCACCTGGCCCCAAACTTCGAAGCAGTCGTGAGGTCCTGGTGCCAAATGGGAGATCTCGGCCGATTTCGTTTGGCCGTTTTTGCAGAAGCCGTTGGGAAGGATGTGGGTCGCCTCCCCATCCCAATAGACGCTCTGACTGAGGTTGGAAAAGTATTTTCGCGAGTGTTAGAACTATCACCGCAAGAAAAGCTTTCCTATTTACAGAAGGCCTATTGGGATCTCTTGAGTGTCATGAATCTCGGTCCGGAGGTACTTAATCAGCCATTTGCTTATATCGGCGGGCTGAACACTAATGCTGTCAGCCAAATGCTTGTGGATGAAAATCCGAAACTCAAGGCATTAGTCTCCCTCTACATGCCAATAGAAATGCGAACGCGTTATTTTAAGGGTCTCGATGGCAAAGCAAAACTAGAACTCTTGCAGCAAGCCAGTCAGATGGACTCGGTGCCAGCGGATGAATTGAAAGCGATTGATAGTAACATCAAGTCACGCGTTCAACCCAAAGCCAGCAAAGAAGTTGTTATACTTGATCGAGCACTGCTGCGGATGATTGAAGCCTTGCGACCTCAAGAAGAACTGTCCCTATTGAGTTCGTTGCAGGGTCCTGCCATAGAGTCCTTTAAACGTACAAATCCAAGCATCGCTTTTCTTGAGCAGTGGCCTGATGATAAATTAAAAATATTTATGACCAAGGTAGCCGTCGATGAACTGCTTCCTTATATTCGCCTTCGCCCTGGTTCTAAAAACAGACTTATTTCTTTGCTGCCGCCGATGACCGCAGAAATGATTAATGAAGAATTTGAGCGACCCGACCGAACCTCCGCCGAAGATAAGGACCAGTGGTTGGCGGCCCTCAAAAACAGAATGCTCCAGATGTTTGAACTCAAAGAACTTGTCCTCGACGATATTTTCCCTCTTGAAAAGGAACGGCAAAATGTCCCGGCTAAAGCATCATAACATTCGCAAACAGTTTGTTTGTGGTCCAAGGATACGAACTTTGATTATGGTATTGATCACCAATGTGATCTTTAGCAACTCCGCTTTGGCACAAACAGGCCTCTGGACCTATGGACTTTCAATTGGATTCGGAGGAGCCGGTTTAAGAACCTATTCCAATGTTGATGGAGAAACCAAAAAAGTAGAAAGAGCAGATGGACCGGCCGCTTTTTCACTCTTTGCCGATCGAATTTATAATGACTCATGGACTCTAGCACTTGAACATATTCGCGGGTATCGACTCGCACCCTTTGGCTCTGGCTTGTCATTCACAGGGATTGGCTTTAAATGGTATTTCTGGAATCCTGCTCCCGCATTCGTAGAGGTAGGACCAGAATCTACCCATGTCTTTGTTCAACAATTCACTCCTTATATGGGCGCGGCCAGCGGTCTTGCCACCGGAAGTATTTATAGACCCTATGATAAAGTCCAAACCGTCGAGGGCTCGGGAATCTATTATGGCCTCCGCGGCGGAATTGATCTTCTGTTAAAACCCGGACTTGGCTTGCGAGGAGAGTCTTCACTTTCAGCGACCATGACTTACCCAGAGCGCCCCTATACAACTGTCACTGAGTTTTCAATGCGGCTGGGATTTTTTTTCTTTTATTAATTCAACTAGGGACTGGCTCGGACGAGCAAGCCCGCATCCAGCAGAATAAAACTACCCGAATTTATCTGCACTTCAGGCATAAAGCGATGACCTGACGTGACTGTCAGAGGTGTTCCTACTCGAGCAAAGGCCTTTGAACTGTCGGAAAGAGTTATCGCTGATCCTGGCACAGAAACCGCTGGTGTTACGTCTGAATCATTTGTGCCAATATCAACGAGACCAATATTGACGGAGTCACCCATTGGGGAATAACCGCTCGCTTGAAAGTATACTTGTGGATGGCTAAATGCACTGGTATCTAATAAAGTCCGTTCACTCGATGTAGAAGCCGTCATCAACGACACCATCATCGTTCGCGCCATTCTATAAAACACTTGCACTTTATAAAGTGATCGTAAACTCACCCACAATCCAGCTTTGTAAACTGAAACTTGACCGCTGCTACAGTTCTGATCGCACTTGAAACGAACATCATAGAGATTTCCATTGGTGCTACTTGAAAAACCAGTGGTTCCTTCACTGAAAGGCGATCGAATCATTGTGATGGAGGTGGAACTGATAACCCCTTGAGTGTTGCCAACAGTCAGCCCCTGTGTCGCATTATAAAGTTCAATCGTTCCCTCGGCACCGCCCGTGCTGGCAACGAGAGTTTCCAGCTCCCAACCATTAACCTCTTTGATCAAAGAAAGATTTTGACTCTCTTTCTTAAAAGGGTTGGTCGTTGGAATCTCGGCTAAACTTTTCTGGTTGGTTGAAGCAATGGGATTAGTCAAATCGGTATTATTCGGTGATGCATAACTATTCAAAAGTGGGAAATAAAGTTTCGATTTCGTGGCGTTGAGTTGATTAACGAGCAACCTCGCCGATACCACCTCAAGTTCACCATCATTGGTCGTGCCTTCCAAAGCGATACGGTAATTGTTGAATCCTGCCGTTGGATTCACGATTCCCGTCATGCGAGTTATTTGTGAACTTCCAGGTGCCACAGCAATGGTTCCCACGACCACATCTGCATTATTTACTAGACTTACGTTGCGAATGACTGAATCTTGATTGCGCCCATGGATTTCTAATTTATAGGTCACAGTTCCATCATAGGCATCAGTATCCAATGTTGTTCTCGTCCGTTCAAAAATGATTGACCCAGTCGAAGAGGCCAATGAGGAATCCGTTAACTCAATTGGCACTTCTAGATTCATACTGACGATCCCAATCCAGGATACCTCTCCTGACATTTCCGAAAGGCCGCCTGTGGCAGAAAGAGCTTGGACACGATAATAGTAAGTGGCCCCATTTTCAATATTGGTATCGACAAAGCTAGTATTCGAACTATGAGTGTAGATAAGGCCGTAAGGTCCCCCAGAGACAGTGGATCGACTGAGTCGATAACCAATGGCGCCACCCACCGCATTCCAATTCAGTTGAATCCCTGACCCCACGGTTGAAGCCACTAAACCAGTTGGTGAAGACACCAGTGAGACTGAGACCGTCACTGAATCGGTTGATTCCACCCCAAGACTATTGACACTTCGCAAACGATACGAATAATCAGAACCGATCACTAAACCGTTATCTAAATATTTTGTGTTTGGTGCCAGGACATTCTGCAAGAGCGCATAGGGGCCAGCTTGATTCGTGGCTCGATAGAGGTTGTAGCTATTTGCTCCTGAAACAGAGACCCATTGCAAAGCAATTGAAGTCAAACTCGCCGCCTGTCCATCAAAACCCTGAGGCGCCAAGGGCGCTACTGATGCTTCTCCTGGCAAACTCACCGCAGACATCGCCATTGCGGCTCCCGTGGCCGTTTTAGGAAGATAACGATAAACATAAGATTGACCAGCAACAATCGCGGCATCTGTGTAATTGGTAGTGACTACGCTGCTAGCCACAGTCGTAAATTCAATTCGATTGATTGAGCGCAAAATATCATAGGAGGCCGCACCAGGTACGGCAAGCCATGTCAGTTTGATATGGGCTGAACTATCCACTGAAAGGGTTGGTGCAGCGGGCGATACCTCAGGGACAAAGCTGATCTGAGGCGATGATGCTGACTCCATGGTTCCTCTTTGAGCGGTAACGACGGCAAAATATTCCAATCCAGCCGTTAACCCGGTCAATGTGGTGTTGGCGACTGACACTGTCGAGGCGGCTGCTCCCCATGGACCTCCGCTCGACGTCGCTAAATAAACTTTATACGAGGTGGCTCCAAGGATACTACTCCATGTTAGACTCACATCAGTTCCTCCACCGTTGGCACTGACTTCTAAACCTTGAGGAGAAATCGGAATGATTCCCGGAATCCCGCCTGCGCTCAACGGCGAAAGGGTGCTCCCACCACTGGCGAAAGAGGCCGTCACCCGATAAAAATATTGCTGGTTATTGAGAACGGTGGGGTCGGCGTAAATCACGGTAGGAATGCCCGATGCAATTGTGGTAAAGTTCAATCCATCTTGCGTGCGTTCGAGGGTGTAAGACGTGGCCCCTGAAACCGAATTCCACTGTAAATCAATTTTGTTGTCACCGATGGTCAATGCGGGTGCCGTAGGTACTGCATAGGTATAAGCACTGATTGTGGCTGACTTGGTAGACTCTACCGATGACACCACTGCAGAAACTTTAAAATAATAGCGGGTCTGCCCGAGGAGCCCAGTGTAATTGAAAGTATTATTGGCTGTTGTTTGAGATGTAGTAAAGGGGCCGCCACTGCTTGTGGAGACGTAAACTTTATAGGTAGATGCGTTGGTCACTTTTGCCCACGCTAGTTGGACCGATCCTCCCGAGGTACTAATAACAGTCAGACCACTTGGAATATTCGTACCCGTCCGCATCCCACTCACTTCATTGGAGTCCTGCGTTTTCGTTCCATCGATAAAATGCCCAACAACGACATAAAAATATCCGACCCCAGAGGCAACGGTGGCATCAGAATAGTTCGTCGCGCTTCCCTCATTGATCTGAGTATACGCTCCACCCGATGAACTCGAACGCCATACGCTGTAGCTAGACACTCCACCCAACGCACTCCATGTGAGATTAATACTGGTCGAGTTTGCAGTCGCGGCCAGAGAAGAAATCATGCCCCCGCGGTAACTCACCACATTGCTACCCGCAGTTTCACTCAATCCCCAAATAGAAGTGATGTAATAGTAGTTCATGCTATTGAGCGGTGAGGTATCAGTATAGGTAGGACTTGAAACTCGAGTCAGATAACTATAGGGACCGCCGGCAGCAGAAGCCCGATACACCTTAAAACCAGCATAATGGCTGGGAGCGGTCCAACTCAACACTGGTTGTTTATTCAGTACCGTCAAATTCAAATTCGAGGGAGCTGCCGGATTACTATGAGGCATGCCACTGACAACAGCAGAGTGCCAACCATAATGCCCGCCACCATAGTCTGCTGAAACTCTGTAGTAGTAAACCGTATCATTAACTACTCCTTGATCAAGGTAGTTTGTAGTCGCGAGGCCCGATTGATAAGTGACAAAGGGACCCACCGCTGAAGTCGATCGTTCCAGAAGGTAAGACTGGGCCGAGGGTAATGCTGTCCAATAAATAAGGATTTCACCATTGCCAGAATCGGTTTTCAATGTTGACGGCGACATATTCGCCATTACCACTTCGTTCGAAAGATTCGAATATAAAACTCCCCACCGCGCGGCTACTTTATAGTAGTTGCGATTTTCATTAAAATCACTAGTATTGGTCAACGGACTGCAATCGGTAAATTCAGTTCCTGCGACATTGGCCCGAAAACTTTCGTTATTAGCCTGCCCCGCGCGAAACACCGCATAGCCATTATCGTAAGGGCCTGCGCTCCACACCAAATGCACCCCCGGTCCGCCTCCGCAATCAGAGCTTTTCTCATCTAGAAAAAGTGTCAATTGGTTTGGAGCCGGTGGGACATCCAAAGGGACCGCACTTGCCTCTTGTGATTGAAAACTCTCTCCTGAGGCATTACTGCCAGTGACCACATAGTAATAGGGCACGCCATTGAGCACGTTTATATCATCAAAATTTGTTGAAGCTAAAGTCGTTGAAGCAGCTTGGTAAGGCCCGCCCGTTTGCAAAGATCTATACACTTGGTAACTGGCATTAGCGCCGAAACCATTCCATGTTAAGGTGATGACATTGTTTCCCGGAGTGGCCATTAAACCGGAAGGAGATATGGCCGACTCCGGTGATGACGTTCCTGCCACTTCATCGGAATCCTTGCTCATACCCGTACTATTTGTAGCCGTCACCCGATAATAGTAATTGGTATTCGCGGACACCATCGTATCCTTGAAACTGTTTCCCATGACACTACTTTGAATCAGCGTATAAGGACCGCCCGGAGTGAGAGAGCGCTTCACCCGGTAAACCGGCGTCGGCGAGGCCAGCAGATCCGGCATCCAAGAGATACTGATCGAACCATCGGCATTAGAGGCTGCAATCAGATTAGCTGGTGGCAAGTCACTATGAACAAAATTGACCATCAACTGACAGGTCGACTTGTTTCCCACTATGTCTCGCGATTGCATATAAATAGAAGTTGTTGAGTTCTTTGGTAGCTCCAAGAGAATTCCCGACCCAACAAAATCGGAAAGTGAACCACTGTTAATGGAATTCGTACACCCTACATTGCTAAAAACATCAACGGCCGCCACCGCAAGGAAATCGGTGCTCGGCCCTAAAGTCCCTTTAAGATAAACTTGGCTGGTATAGGATGGAGTATTCGGAGAAACACTACCGAACTGTGGTTTACCCGGAGGTAGTGTGCTGTGCATATAGGTTGTCAAAGAGGTACAAGCACTCAAGTTTCCGGCATCGTCAGAGGTCTGCGCATAAACATAATTTATTGCATTGGGTGCCAGAATCGCCAGAATTCCAATCCCCGAAAACTCCGTCGGCGCTCCTACTCCCACTCGATTGAGACATAAAGAACTGTCAAAAATTCCAATTTGGGTGATCGGCAATACTTTTAAAGGGTCGTCAGATATAGTCCCCATAACCAATGGACTCGCCGACGTATTATTTGGCGAGGTGGGGTTTGTGGAGGTAAAGGTAGGATTTAAGGGAACTCGATCATCATGAACGTATTGGGTCAAATAAACACAGCCCGATTCATTACCATAGGTATCAATAGACTTACCGTAAATATCGGTTTTGAAATTCTTACTTAAATTCACTGATAGACCAATGGTCACAAAGCTTGAACGGCTTCCCGTTCCCAATAGTTGGGTGCAAGACGCATCAGAAAATAAAAACACTGACGAAATGGTGCTGGCAGCGGTTCCAATCACATAAGGTTTTGATGACACTCGCGACGGTGATCTTGGATTGGTTGACGCAAAGCCAGGAGCAGGAGCGGCAGCGGTCGAGTGCATATAATTTGTGACTGGGCCGCAATTTGAAACATTCCCTTCTAAATCCTGAGCTGTTCCATAAACGGTAGTGGTCGCATTGGGCGTGGCGTGAATCGTTATGCCCGAATTCATAAAATCTTGTGCAGTGCCATTTCCGATATTAGTTTGACAGGTTTCATCGCTGTAGAAGCTAACGGCCAAAGCGGTTTCACTGGTATTACCATAAATCACCGGATCAGCGGTTTTATTAGTCGGAGAAATCGGATTGGTTGTATTAAAGACAGGTGCATCCGGCGGAATAGTGTTGTGCCGATAGTTCGCCAGCAATACACAGCGCGAGCTGTTCCCGGCTTGATCGACACTGGCAGCGTAAATTGAAGTCGTAGCATTAAAACCAACAATCACGGGAATGCCAGCTCCTTCAAAAACAGATTTTGTACCCGAGCCAATTTGATTGAGGCAGGTGATCCCATTAAAGAATTTAACAGTGGAGGTATCAGTGGATGCGAGACCGATAAATTTCGGAAAGGTCGTTAGCCGTGTGGGGCTGGGCGGATTAGCTCCTAAAAACTGCGGTGGCTCTGGCGGTGAGGCATCATGAATGTAGCGAACTTGAAATGTACAAGCGGAAGGATTATTGGATTTGTCATACGCTACGGTGTAAATATCGCTAGTGGAACTCTCCGGCAGGTTTACCCTGATTCCGTCACTGCTAAAGGCAGCGCCACTTCCCTCTCCCACCATCACTCCACAATTTGGATCCCGAAAGAGTTTTACAGTTTGCACTGAACTTTCCACAGCACCTTTGATGATTGGATTCACTGAGAAATTATTGGGCGACAAAGGACTGATCGCCATAAAGACCGGGGCGGATGGCCCTTCTGTCGTGTGTTTAAAGTCATAAACCCACTCACAGTTTGACTTTATACCAAAGGCCTCCTCTGAAATAGCATAAATTTTATTGGTGGTATTTGCTGACAAACTCAAACGAATACCACCAACTTTAAGATCATCATTAGATCCTGAACCCACAGTAGTAGTGCAGTTTGGGTCGCTATAGAGAGTTATCTTGTCAAGGTAGGGCGTCGGCTCAGCAAATATAAGGGGGGTCGTTGACTCCCGTGTTGGCGATAAAGGCTGGGCGATCACTCCTGGCGGATTAATTGGGGCCACATAATTTGGTGTATAATCCGTCAAATAAAGACAACTTGATACGGTGTTCGTTTTTACATAGATATGAGAAGTGATCGTACTTGGAACTTGCGCGCGGAGGCCATCACTTTCGAAATCTTTTTCGATTCCGTTGCCAATGGCGGAATCAGAACAATCCGCATTTAAATGAAATTCAACCTTGTTTAACTCCGTTAAAGCGGGAAGTTCAAGCTTGCCGATGATTAACAAATTTGCCTGGGTGATATCATAATCCACAAGGGTTTGACTCAATAAAATGGCGCGATCTCCACTAGGAGCAACCAAACTGGGTGAGGAGCCGCTGAGGCTGCAACCCGCTATCCCGATCAGACTCAAAATTACGAAAAGCACAAGTGGGTTTCTTACTGCCATCAGTGTCCCACCCAAATTTGTAATCGGTTGTTATTTGTTTCCGTAGCAATCAGGTCGAGTGATCCGTCATTATTCAAGTCAGAAATTCCTAGCCCTCCCAGGCTGGATTTTGCATCGAATACCAATTGATCGCTCAGCGTTCCATTACCTGTATTCAACAGCACCGTCACTTTTTGATCACTGCTATTGGTGAGGGCGACATCAAGACGGCCATTACTGTCGAAATCGCCGGTGACCATCCCCAATGGACTCAGTCCACAGGCGAAATCATTTTTTGCACGCAAAGAGCCATCACCATTCCCAAGCAGAACACTGACGCTTCCATCCGCGCCATTCAGTGTTGCCACATCAAGGGCACCGTCGCCATTGAAATCCTGAAGCGCCACCCCAATCGGACCAATACCAACCGCAGTTTCTAAGACTGTCTGAAAGCTACCATCTCCATTTCCAATTAAAACACCGACATTCGAATTCGACTCCACCGAAACCGCCAGATCGACGATATTATCTCCATTAATATCACCGAAGGCTATCGCCGATGGCCCACTTCCGGCCCCCAAATCACGTCTTTGACTGAAGGTTCCATCACCATTGCCCAGTAACACGGTCACCGAATTGGCCGTTTGGCAAACGACGGCAAGATCAAGACTACCATCACTATTAAAGTCCGCAGAGACCATCTTCAGTGGACCTGAGCCGACCGCGTAGTCAACGGGTGCTTCAAAAGCTCCGTCACCTTTCCCAAGATAAACACGCACGGAGGACGTTCCACCAAGGCTCACGACTAAATCAATTTTATTGTCTTTATTCCAATCACCAGAAAGCAATGATCGCGCATTCATAACTCCCGTGAGTGCTGTTCCCTCTGAGAAAAGCCCATTTCCCTGTCCAATTAAAATGGCCACTTCGCTGGCCCCTGTGTGAAGAACCGCAGCATCCATCATTCCGTCCCCGTTCCAATCACCCATACCAACTTCTGTGGGCCCTAACTTGGTGGCACTTGTATACCCTAGTCCATCTGATTTTCCCGGTACTATTTGCATTCGCTGATTGCCGGAGTTGATGACGAGATCATTGATAAGATCTCCGTTAAAATCTCCGCCCATGATATTTAGAGGCGTCGCCAAGATTGACAGTGTTGCCAGGCTTTCCAAGACCCCGCCCCCCCGATTGAGAATCACAGAGAGCGAATCGTCTCCACTATTGACAGCTACAATATCAACTTTGTTATTGCCATCAATATCACCGACAAAAAGCCCAGTCGGTGAGCCGCCTACTGGCCAAAGAGAGTCATTTTGAAATCCTCCACCATGATCATTCATCCATACCGTAATACTATTAGCGCCGTTATTACAGACAATAGCATCCGCATAGGTATCACCATCAAGGTCCGCTAAGAAAACCTGAATAGGCCCAACATCGACTGGATAGGAGACCATCGCACTAAAGGAATTAGCAGACGTCTGCAAGACGACACCCAAAGTCGCATCAGCAGAATTGGCCACCACTATATCTTTCAAACCATCTTTATTTAAGTCGTTAATTGCAAATGAGGTTGGACTTGAACCCACTGTGACTTGTATTTCAGGCGTAAAGTTACCAGCACCATCACCCAGCCAAATCGCAAAGACATTTCCCATATTTGAAACAATCGTGATATCCAGATGGGCGTCATTATTCCAATCAATCAGCTTAACATCCATTGGAATCTCTTGCCCCGCCGGGGCGCTAATAATCTGCGGAATTCCAAAAGTTCCATCGCCCGCGCCCTGCAGATAAACCACTGTATTATCACCACCACAACTAACAATTAAATCTTGTTTAGAATCATGATTAACATCACCCGAAGCAATGCCATTGGCGGCATTGCAATTCATGGGGAAGTTACTCATAAGACCTAACATTCCCCCTGGTTTCCCTTTGGCAATTCCAACAGTCGTATCTCCCACATTCAAAACCGCGATGTCTTTGAGACCATCTCCGTTGAAGTCGCTAACGGTCATGGCTCCCGGATTTGAGCCAGTCGCATAGAGCGCCCCCAAGTTTCCGCTATTGGTGGTATCTGTCGAGAGGGAAACCTGAAGTGTGGCATTTCCAGAACCTGCCAAATCAGGCAAGACACCGGTGGTGGGACCAACAGAAACCCTCGACAAAAAGGCCTGATAGCCATGGAGAACAAAGATCTGCGCATCACCGTTGGTGTCGGTGACCTGGAGCGGATTACCAACAAGGCTAGCCTCACCGCTGACAATCTTGAAACTCAATGGGAATGAGGCAATACCATTTCCATAGCGATCGACGAGATGGACCTTAATCGCATTGCTCGAAACAACTCCAGGAAGCTGACTGGGCGGATTGGTTGATGAATTCAAGATCAAATGATCAGGAATGCCGGGAACAGTTAGCATTTGAAAGTCCAAAATAGACCCTTCGGAATCAGTCACTCTTAAGGTATCTAACGAATTCGCAATGGTCCCTGAAGTATAAGTACGAGTAGTCGTAACAAAAGACCCGCCAGAATTGTTTTGCGACAAAGTCATATCATAAAAACCCGTGCCGCCAGAGACGGTAAAGGTGTAACTGGTATTCACCACCACGGAAGCATTCCCTGGGTTCAGAGCTATGGCATGTTTACGCCAAGTCAAACTAGTGGCAGCGGAGTTTCCCGCCAAATCGGTTTGCTGTATACCAACTTGATAGTCACCGTCTATAGACTTTGGCAGCGACAGTGCAAATTGCGAGTTTAAACAGGTGGTGTATCCCACGCCATCTCCAGTCAGAGCCACCAGTGATCCTGATTCACAATTTCCTTCTATAATTAATTCCTGTTTAGCTGACGCGTAATTGGTGGTGGTCGGCTTAGTAATATTCGGTGGCGGAACACTCGTCTTACGAATCCAAACAAAAGAGATTTGTTCCGACAAAGACTGCGTTTGGTCCCTCTGCATGAGCTGAAATGAATAAATGCCATCGACCGCCTTGGATATTTGCAGCGCATAACGAGCGTCAGTACAAGAGACTTCTTGGTGATCATCCCCCGAAAGAATAACAGTTTCCCCGGTCTGACACATCCCTTGCACCGTGACGGAATTGTCTTTTGAATAATACGGACTAACAGAAGGAGCCGCAACGGTGGGAACGTCCACTTTTGAAGACGGCGGTGCCGGTGGTGGTGGCGAAGCAGTTATTCCACCGCCTGCATGACAACCAAGAATGGAAATGAGGAGCCAAAGACTGCCCCATAGATTTCTCCATTCTGATTCACCTAAACGGCTCTGCATGTTCATCCTTTTTCGTTTGCTTAGTTCCCTAGTGTTTTACTTTATTGTTTTATTTTAGTGTCTTATTTTGGCAACCTAGTGAGTCGCTGACTGTTTTCATCGGTCGCATAAATAAAATTACTATCGGCCGAAATCCAAAGAATACCCGAGTACTGACCCATTTTATAACCATAGGTTGCCCCGCCAAATTGACACCAACCAGGAGTTATGAACGTGGCACCCGCACAACCCGATTCACCAGCCGTTGGGGAGTTTCCACTGAAAATAGCCCCCTGCCAGCCGACCATGGCTCCACTGGTTAAGTTCAGCTTCCAAACAGCTGGTCCACCTGCTGATCCATTACTCCAGCATGTGTTCCAACTGCTACCATAGAGAGTTGTTCCCTCGGCCCAAATAGACATGGGGTAACTACAACTCCAATTGGCCCAAGTAGAAAGTGTCGCACCACTGTTAGTCCAGGTCTGAGTATAGGAAGAGAAACCACCTTCATGCCGGGAATTGACGGAACCTAGATAAGCACCGGCAAAACTAATCTTATCGATGCGATAATTGTAAAAGTTAGCAACATAAAGGTATGTGCCGTCTGAAGTAATCCCGCCACTTCGATTATCCCAAAACGCAAAGCCACCGCCACGGTCACCCTGCACAGAGGACTGCGAAGTTCCCCCCTTGCACCAACCACTTTGTGAAACATTGTAAGAGCCATTACTACCGTATGTGCAACCACTAGTGGGATTAGTGCCGCCAATGCGACCGATCCAACCATTAAAGGCACCGGTCGTTGCATTGTATGACGATATACGATGATTACGGTTGTCCACGACATAAAGACTACCCGTCGCGGCTACATAGGTTATAGAGGTCGGCCCATTGAGTGCTCCATCTCCACTTCCCGACTGTGAATAACCACCAGTACACCAGCCTGGTGTAAAGGTGCCTGCGGCAGCTCCGGCACAACCAATACCGCCACCAATCGGAGATGTATTAATAAGGCCAATCCAGCCAACATAAGCGCCAGTACTCATATTGAATTTTTGAATCCTATGTAGTGCAAAGTCCGTGACATAGAGGTATGTTCCATCTCCCGTAATACCAGTGGGTTGTCGAAATATGCCATCTTGGGCTTGACCAATCATGGAGTTCCAAAGGTAATCGGGGTTAAACATGGCCCCGAGACACCATCCCGGTGAGGCACTCATTGGACTCACGGAGGTACAACCCGCGGCTCCTCCAGTGGGCACTGTCGTGATGCCGCCAATCCACCCCTCGAGGGCTCCGGTTTCCAGCTTGATTTTCTTGACACGACCCGATCCCGCCTCTGCTTGATATAAATACCCGTTATTTATATAACTTTGAGCGGGCGAAAACATGGAAAAGTCATCAAAGCCATAGAGCTGAGCAAACGAAGAGGAATCATTGGTCCATTGCCGTGGGCTTGTACTCTTATAGGCCAAGGTACCCATATAATTTCCGGTGGCCGCATCCCACATTTTCATGGAAGGAAATGTCCATCCCTGTCCTGTAATTAAATGTCCCTGACCATCATATTCGATGGCCGTCAACTGGTTAAAGGCGCCATCTTCTAATCCATATTTTGCGGTTCCTCCAAGACACCACCCAGGAGTGTCAGCATTCGGTACTAAGGTGGCGCAACCAGGGTTGGTTCCTGACATGGAACTACTATTACTCACTTTTCCAACCCATCCTAGCACAAGACCATTCGTATCTGTTTTGATCATTCGGCTATAATCCGCAAAAAACAAATCCGTTCCATCGGTGGTCACGCTGAAGGGACTTGCCCAATTGTAAGCCAAGCTACTTAACTTACCAAGAAAGGCTCCCGTATCGGCATCATACCTGGACACCACACCACCACTATCAGTGTGAATCACATAAAGAGTACTCCCTAAAACAAATAAGTTTGTGGGATCATTAACTCCCCCCGGATTATATCTAGCATCTACCGCCTTGAAAGTACCGCCTCGGCACCAACCCGGAGTGACTGTATCATTCGCAGCCGTCGAACAACCTGCCGCCCCAGAAGTAGGAGGGGTCGTACTTACCATTCCTACCCACCCTTGAAAACTCCCATCCATCGCGTTGAACTTTAGGATTGCGCCCTGACGTCCAACAAAAATAGATCCATTGTAGTAAGCAATCCCACGGGGATAGCGCATTGAACCATCACCATTGCCATTGATTGGATCATCCATATCATCGCCACCCGTACACCAACCCGGCGTTACGGTATTACCCGGAGTCGTGCAGGACGCAGGTCCTCCTACCGCCGCTCCGGTGGGCGTTGTAAAAATGCGGCCAATCCAGCCAGCAAAGGCCCCAGTCGTTGCATCATAGCGAGTGACAGAGTGATTATTTTTCTGCACCACATACAAATAGGTTCCATCATCGGTGATCCCATGAGGATAATTCATCTTACCAGTTCCAGAGTTTCCATCGGAGATACTGGGTCCACCCACACACCAACCAGGGGTTTGGGTGCCAGAAGTCGTACTCACACAAGCGGCACTGCTGGGAACGGTCAAATTACTTCCCAAAATTCCGATCTGACCCGTGTTTTCAAATCGCCCGATCCATCCAATGTATTTGTGGTTCGTGTAATCGTACTTCACCACCCGATGCCCATTGGGATCGCTGGCATATAAATATTGTTTACTTGAATCGAAGTGAAGCGCATACACGCTTCTCGCCCCATCGGTTCGCGATGCCACCGGCACCACCCCTGGCTCAAACCATATCAGATTATTGCTCTCATCGACCTGAGTTCCACGAGTACCGATCCATCCTAACGCCGCAGTAATAGCAAAGGACAAAGTGCCTGTTGACAATACGGAAGCGGCGTCCGTGGCCGTCAAGGTTAAACTCGCTGGGTATTGGCCTTTAAAATAGAAGGTTTTCGCGGATTGACCCGTCGAAAATACAACCTGACTGATGGCATTCAATGGATCACAAGTGGCCTCGGTAAAATACCCGCCAGCAGTTCCGGCCCCTCCCAGATTAACCGTAACTGGAGTAATAGCAACGGTCTCTTGGTTTCCGCCATCTAAGGTACGAAGGGTGAAGGGCCCCGCACAGTCACTTGACTTCGCAGAACCAACACCTGGGCCAACAATCTGAAGCGCGGAGGGAGAAATACCAACCGTCAAAGTTGAGGATGTGGTTATTACGCTGCTAGGATCACTGATCGAGAGAGCCAAAGTTTCTGCATGAGAATCTTTGAAATAAAGTTGAATCAGTGCTGAATTCTGAGGAATAGTTATACTACTATTCGTACCCGCGCCGGAACAGGAAGAATTGGTGTAGAACTGACCATCAATACTGCTTGATAAACCATTTATATTTAGAGCGGTGGCTGATGCTGCAACCACTGAGTTATTCAGCGCATCCTTGAGGGTGACAGTGAAGGCAGAAGAACACAATCCTGAGACCACGCTGGAGGGGCCGGTGAAAGTGATCTTCGACGGTAGTACTGTCACTGATTGGGGAACAGACATTGTCGTAATCACGGCCGTCGTATCTATTATACTCACGCCTAGAACCTCAGCCTTAGGATCTTTCAGGTAAAACGAAGTGTTATAGTTATTCGCAATGCTCGCCGGCAATAACGCGTTGTTAGGATCAACCACATTCTGACAACTGGAATCGTAGAAGATTTGCGAAGTGGCACTCAAGCCCGTAAACGTAATGGTCGTTGGTGTGAATACCGGACCTGCGACACCATTCTCACCTAAGGTCGTCACCACAAGTGCGGTGGAGCATTGCCCAGAAACCACTGAAAGCGGGCCTCCCAGAAGAGACTGCGCCAACAAACTCATTTTATTTGGATTGAATTTCACATTAAGTGAGCCTTGAGCCAAAACAGCGGAAGTGTCGGTGGCCGTTAAATTGACACTCTCAGCTTTTACATTCTTGAGATAAACAGTTTTTGTGTTTGTTCCAGCCGTAAATGTTTGCGTTGTACTTAAGGCAGAGCCGCCGCAGGCACTGCTGGAAAACATTTGGGCGCCCCCTAATCCGCTAATAATCACCGGCGTATTTTGAACCGCATTCGCGGGATTATTGCCTAAGTCGCGGAGTTGAATAGTGACGGCGGTACTGCAGCTGCCCGAAAGGACTGAAGCTGGCCCTCCAATATATATTTTTTGGGGAGTTCCGGCGGTGATGTTGAAGCTATTGCTATAGGCGGGAGTGTAGCTTCCTGAACTCGCTAACAACTTATATCCCGTCTGAGTTTTGTCGATCCCCAAGTCGCTAAAAACTGCAATCCCATTTTGCGCCGCCACGGGTGTCGTTCCAGTTAAGGTGGCGCTGTTCAGATTTGACGCGATGGCAAGACTCACACTGGAACTCGCGGCAGCTCCGGTAGAAACTATATTTCCCTGCGCATCTTGTATAGCAATTTTAACCGTTGCCATTCCAAGATTTCCCGCAGGAGAGTTAACGGGCTGTACACTGAAGGCGAGTTTGGTAGCAGCACCGTGAATAAAAGGCGCTTCGACTGTTTTACTGGTCAATCCTGTCGGCGAAGCAATGGTCAAGCTCCGATACGGAACATTCATGTCTGCAATTGTTGAACTAATAGATCCAGTCGCCTGTCCGGTAGGATCAGTAAACTGAGTTGGTTGAGTGAGTGCATCTCCCACCACCGTAGAGGAAAAAGTCGGTTTGATGCCAGCAATCGCATTGCCGTACTGATCGGCCAGCTTAATGATAACTGAATAAGAAGCACTGCCATTGGCGACCAAACCTTCTGCGCGCGTCGCAGGTGCCGGTGAAATGGCAATTGACGACTTCGCCGGATCAACGGAGCCCGCGGAAATAGTAAAAGGGCTTGAATCTCCTGTGATAGATGGAGAACCATTCGTCAAGGAGGACGTATCAGCTTTAGTGGCCGTCAGAATTTTTGCCCCAGCTTCTTGAATATTGAGGCCGGTAAAAGTAGCAATCCCTTTTACCGCTGTAACTGTGGCTGTTCCTCGAATCATTCCTAAGGTTGGTGATGACGCAGCCACCGTTAAAGTGACGACGGCCGATGAATCTGGCCCCGACGCAACCACTGTTCCGTTTACATCTTTGATAGTAACAACCGGCTGACTTGGGAAATTAACTCCCGCTGCTGCGCTAGCGGGCTGGGTTGAAAATACCAATTGCGATGCGGTCCCCATTGGGACGAAGGAAACTTTGGTCGTATTGTTATCGACAACACCAGAAATCATCAGTGCCACACGACAACTATAAAGTGTTCCCGCTTCTAAATTTGTAAGTATCACTTGAGTCTTAGCGATATCAGTAACTACTGCCAGCTCTGTTTCCACCGGATTAGCAATCGTGCTGCAATAAACGATGGCTTCGTCAGCATTACTAGCATCATTAAAAAAAACTGTCGCGCTCGTACTGTCTCGCACTTCGGCGGAGATAATACCACCATAAGGAATTGCGGGTAAATCATTGGTGTTTTCATCTTCTGTCTGATCAGCTTCGGTGGCCCGAACTCGAAAAGAGTAAAGAGCGGCAGTGTCAAGGCCGGTGAGGGTCACGTCGCTAGAGGTGGCGGGAACAGTTTTGAGCAACCTTGGACTGAACATCAATGAAACATCGTAAATATTATAGCCTATAACTCTGGTTTCTTCTGAGCGAGTCCACCTCAACTTCACTTTTGAAGCACTCAAGGTCTCCACACTTTCTAAGCCTGTAAACCCTTCGTAAGAATTGGGTGCAGGGCCCCCGATTCCCGATGGAATTGAGATATCTTTTGGTGAAGTACAGGCGTTAAGAAAAAGCAAACCCAGTAAGAGCATCCAACAACGGGCATTAACTCTCCGAATCATGGCTATCCTCCAAAGCTCTTTGAGCTCGTAAACTAGTATTATCTATTCGGTTTTTGTGACCTCATTCTTAAGGCCCAGAGTGTCTCACTCTGAGAAAAAGGCGAACAATTTCACCTCCCCATTGCAACGGTTTTATGAAACTCACTCGGTATTTAGATTCGGCTGACAAAGAATTATTATTCAGAGGGAATATCCTATTTTGAGACTCAAGAGATCCGAACGAACCTCAATCTTTGAATCAGCTTGATACACAAATCCAGAATAGGAAAATCCTAACTCAATATTATGTAAATTCTGAAGTGTGCGATTCCAAGCGCCACCCACCTCAAAACCTCGATATTTGAGAAAGTTAGAGCTCAGGGCTAAAAAACGAAAGTCCCCGACAAAGTAGTTGGCATTATTGTGTTTCCAGCGAGACCGCCAGCCAAGCTCTGGAGCGAGTAAATTCGAAAAGCCGAAAGGGCTGTCATTCGAGAGCATTGTGAGGTAATTGATGCCAAACAATATTTGTTCACTCAAACGCGCATCAAAGTGAGGGTCCAAGCGAAAAGCGCCGCTGAGTTTCGCTTCAATGAGTTGAGGACTTCGCCGCACGGGTGTGGAGTTCAAGGTTTGAAGCGTCATATCGAGTTGCGCCCCCCAAGACCAAGGACTTTCACCTTCCAGTGGGGCATAACGCAGGGAAAGGAGGGTCACCAAAGCACGATAAACTCCAAAGTCTGTTTGGTAATAACCAAGACCCGCAACTCCCGCTGACAGCATCACTGAATTCCAAGGGGAAACCTGCAAATATTCATTGGCTTCGGGGGCAAATACAAAGACTTTTTCTTTCAGTTCCTCGCCTTTGGAGTTTTTAACGATCAGGGTAAATTCATTAATACGACTAGTGATAAATAAATGTATGGAAAAATCACGACGTCCTTTTTCCTCCAAGAGTTGAACTCTAGGTTCGAGCGATAAGCTCCAGCCTACCCGCTCGAGCAATCCCTCCAAGGAGATCATCGCTTGCAGTGTTCCATTTTTTGGGACCAGTGTTACTGGCACTTTCTGAGTCTTGAAATTAAGAAATGGAATCGTGGGCCCGCTTTTTTTCTGCCGTAGAATATGTGCCAGCCAAACCTTAGACGGCACCTCCTGTTTTTCAAGCGGCGGACTTAACTCTTGGACTTTAGTTTGTTCCTGACCGTAGCTATGACTCGGCCAGGCGCCCAGGCCAATTGCAATCAGTTCAATTGCGATTAGTCTCAACTTCATCGATTCTCCGCTGGTCCTCTGTTTTGAGCTTTGATGACCTCGTTGAACGGTTGATAGTAAAGCGTGAAACCTGAATAAATTTTATTTGGGTCGTGAATGAGTTGTTTATTATTTTGCCAGAGGTTTTGCCAATATTGGCTCGTTCCATAAACCCCATTCGAGATTTTGCTAAGGGAGTCACCTGACTTAATAAGATAAGGCTGACCATTCTTTTCTATAACAACATATTCCACGCCTTCGATGGTCAGTTTCATTCCGGGAACAATTCGATTAAACTCCAAAAGTTTACGGCGATTGCTTTCATAGATTTCACGCCAGCGATAGAGATCGCCATATTTTTCGAAAGCGATTTTCATTAGGGTGTCGCCGCGTTTGACTACGTAGTCTTCAGCTTTACCTGAGGACGATGGCATACGTCCTCTCTTTGACGGCAACTCAACGGACTGCTCAGTCGCTTTAGCCCTTCGTGGATCATCATTCCACTTCCCTACTTCATTTTCTGTTGGAATTTCTCCAGCGGAAATTTTGGTAATTTCTTCTGCAATTTCCGCAGGAGTAGCTCCACTATTCGAGCTCCATTGATTATTAGCAGGACTGCCGTTTTCATTTTTTGTCAAAAGCAGTGAGCAACTTAGATTACCGAGCAATAGCATAAGACTTGCAGTAAGGACCCTCAAACTTTGCGCTGATGCTAGCCTCATGAAAAAACCTCCGAAAAACTTTACAAAGGTCTCTTCGGCTAGCCCGGACAAAGGCTTAAGGTCTAGATCAACACAAACTCGAAGTCACTCGCCTTAGGTCTAAAATAAACTCTGTGCAGGCAAATCTTGAGATCGACCATAGCCTAGCTCCCTTAAGATCTCATTGTATCGAGCTCGTTCTGAGCGAGATCTCTAAGCGATGGATCATCCAGCGAAAGTTCTTTAAAATTAGGATCAAGACGCCAAATGAGGCTTGATTTTCCGCACTGACGCGGCCCCCGGATAATCTGTATAACATCTGTATTTGAATGTAAAATGTTTGAAATATCCCTATTAATCCAAAAATTTGGCTATTCAGGATTATAAATCCATTTTTGTCAGACAGGTACTTCTTTTACCTTCCTGGGATGAACGGGTAGGAGGCACTTGCGCGCCGTCCTCTCACAGAACCGTACGTGCAGCTCCGTACGTGCAGTTCCGTACAGGCGGGAACTTCCCTTACAGGCGCGCGCTGAAGCGGAGCCAAAGGGAACTTATTTCCGAGCCGAGCACCGCTTATTTAGACTCTGCTGAAAAACTACTAAAACCAGCGAAGAACATCCGATTCGGTAGGTCTTATTTCAATGAATTTTGAGGCCCGCGCCCTCAGCTCCTGCAAGCACGTAGGCTCTGGCACTCTAACCTTCACGATGGGCTCTACAACTTCATTGAATTTAGCGGGATGGGCGCTTGATACCACAATCCACTCCCCAGCCAAAGTTTGTCGAACCGCCATTGCGGTCGCAGTGTGTGGACAAATTATTTCATTAAAGTCGTTATAAACCTGACTTATGGTTGAGCGAATTTGCTCATCACTGACTGCGTGAGATTCGCTCATGAGCAGCAACTGTCTGAGGTCTGGGTGCAAGGATTTCAGTCGTTCAAAGTTACTGGGGTTTCCCACATCCATCGCATTGGCTAAAGTGACCAAACTTGGATGAGGTTTAAATTCGCCATTCCTATAATAGTCGCTAATGACATGATTCGCGTTTGTAGCCATGACTATTTTTTCAATGGGAAAGCCCATTTTTTTTGCCCAAAAAGCTGCAACGGCATTGCCCATATTTCCAGTGGGAATGATAAATTGAGCTTTCTGATTACGTTCTCTCCACCACCATAAAGAAGCCGCCGCATAGTAGGTCGATTGGGGAAGCAATCGCGCAATATTGATACTGTTGGCAGAAGTGAGATGAAAGCGTTCCCTATGAATAGGATTCCCTAACAGACTTTTGACAATACGTTGACAATCATCAAAGCAGCCATCCACCGCTAAACTAATAATGTTTGAACTCCAACATGTCAACTGCTGCCGTTGCAACAAAGAAACTCCATTTTTAGGAAACAAAATAACAACTCGAAATCCACTTCGACCATCAAAAGCTGCGGCCACCGCTCCGCCAGTGTCGCCTGAGGTCGCCACTAAAATGGTTTTTTGCCCCTGATTCATGGAGGGCATCACTTCTCCCAGAAATTGAGCTGCAATATCCTTGAACGCGGCCGTTGGACCATGAAAGAGTTCAAGAATGGTAGTTTGTTCAGAGATTTTCTTGAGAGTGACTGGAAAGTAAAAAGCTTTCTCCGCGATCGCATCGACTTGCTGAGAATCAAAGTTATCTCTTAAAAAAGGTCTTAAAATTCGGCTGGCAATCTTCGGAAAACTCATATCAACGAAGTCATTCACCCTGAACGTGGGAAACTCTTCCGGAACAAATAGACCACCATCAGGGGCCAAGCCTCTTTCTACCGCTTGCAGAAAATCAATTTTTCCCGACCACCCTCTGGTGCTGACATATTTCATGCTTTAATTCCCTTTACAAGACTGACAGGTCGAGCGGCCCTGGCGGCCCCGACTCCCAAATAAGCCTGTGACTTTAAATGGAAAGCTCTAAAATCGGATTGAACAATTTTCGCCAGACGTTTTGCAACAGTCAGAGACTCCGTCAGAGCAAAAACACTAGGCCCCGAGCCCGAAATGGAAAAACCCAACACTCCTTTATCGCTCATCACCTTCGCTTTGATTTCCGAAAAGCCAGGGATCAAATGGGCCCTTTGCGGTTCAATGATAAGGTCAGTGAAACCCTGTTTGATTAGAACTAAATCTTTTTTATAGAGCCCGGCAATGAAGCTCGCAAGATTGGCGCTTTGATGAACATATTTTTCGAGTGAAACCGCTTTCTCCAAAATACCGCGAGCTTGCTTGGTTTCAACTTTGATATCAGGATGAACGAGGACCCAGGCCACTTGTTTTGGAAAAGGCAAACTAACAACCGGTTCCCTAAAGTTTAAGGAGGCCAAGGTAATTCCTCCTTTTAAACACGGTGCTACGTTATCTGGATGTGCGGCTCCAGAAGCCAGTTTTTCGCCTTCCAGTGCATAGCTAAATTGTTTTTCAAACTTCGGATTTCGATTGAGCATCGAACTTGCGGCCACTACCGCGGCCACCGCTGAGGCCGCAGAACCACCCATTCCTGACCCTAACGGGATGCCTTTGCGAATGAGCACATCAAAGCCAAATTTTAATTTCTCGCCCTCTTGCAAAGCTAAAAGAGCGGCTCCTGCAGTATTCTTTTCCGCGCTGATCGGAAGGTTCCCAACCGGCCCCTCGATTTTTTCGATAACAACTTGTCGATCAGCCCGTTTTTTCAATTCAACAATATCACCGACACCATTGATCGCCATTCCCAAAGTATCAAAGCCAATGCTCACATTGCCAATGGTGGCAGGAGCGAAGGCGGCGGCTCTTTCTTTAATAAAAATCATGCTCTGGCCCCGAGAGTTCTTGCCAAACGAAGAAGATCCGCAAAAATTCCCCCCGCTGTCACCTCAGGACCAGCCCCTGGTCCTTGCACGATCAGCGGTTGTCGGTCATAACGTTTAGTGCGGAAGGCGATGATGTTATCGGTCCCTTTAAGTCGCGCAAATGCGTGATCGTTTGGAAATTCCCGAAGACCAACAAGGGCCTTTCCCTCGTTACTCACAAAACCGGTGTAACGTAAGACAACGCCAGCTTTTTCGGCCCTTTGCAAATGCTCTTTCATAAGGGTATCCATCTCTGTGAGTCTTTGTAAAAATCCTTCTGCGGTAGGAATCGACTCAAGTTCCTTGGGAACCAAAGATTCGACTTTCACATCATTTAAACTGAGTTTGAATCCAGCTTCACGCGCTAAGATCACAACTTTTCGGGCCACATCCATCCCATTGAGATCGTCCCTCGGGTCCGGCTCTGTAAATCCATTTTGTTTAGCCTTAAGAACGATGTCAGAAAAACGGAACTCTTCTGTAAACTCTGAGAATAGATAAGAAAGAGTGCCGGAGAAAATCCCTTCGATGGCAATAATCTCATCACCCGTTTGAATTAAATCCCGGAGCGTGGAAATAATCGGAAGCCCCGCTCCCACTGTTGCTTCGTAAAAGAAATGGGCGTTGGCTTTTTCTTGTTGCCTTTGAATTTCTTCAAAGCGTGGCCAGGGTCCTGATCCCGCTTTTTTATTGGGAGTGATAATGTGAATTCCTTTATTTAGCCACTGAGAATAGTTGGGTACCACTTCTTCATTGGAAGTACAGTCAATAATCACTGAGTGCGGGATCGCATCAGACTGTAAATGCTGCGTAAACCTCTCGTAGTTCACGGTCTCACCCGCTTTTCCCCACGACTCTTCCCAGCGATTCATGTCCATTTGTAGGTTTTCTAAGAGCATTTTTTTTGAATTGCAAATCGCTCGCACGCGCACATCAAGTTTAAAATTTTTCTTTAGTATGTCTTGCCGTTCTGCCAATTGGCGCAAGAGAGACTGGCCAATCAAACCCGGGCCAATAAGCCCAACGGAAAGAGTGCAATCAGAAAGAAAAAAAGCACTGTGTGTGACTCGAAGAGCGCGCGTGGCATCTGCCTGATTGATCACCACTGAAATATTTCGTTCCGATGATCCCTGAGCAATGGCTCTGACACTCACCCCCGCCGTTCCTAGCGCCGAAAAGAAACGTCCGGCGACACCCGATTTTTCCACCATATTATCGCCAACCATTGCTAAAATACTACAATGGTGAATAACTTGTATTCTCTCGATCTGCCCGTATTGCAACTCCGACATAAACACTTTTTGTACGGCTTGCTCGGCTCGCTCTGCCTGGAGGGAAGGTACCGTAAAACAAATGGAGTGCTCAGAACTGGCTTGTGAGATTAACATCACGCTCACCCCGACCTCGCGCAATCCCCCAAACAGCCGTTGTGCAATTCCAGGAACACCGATCATTCCGGTTCCTTCCACATTAATCATACTGACATCATCAACCGTCGTAAATCCGCGAGCGATACGACCATCTTTATGTTTTTGAATACGATGTATATAAGTTCCAGGAGCTGATGAATTAAAAGTGTTTTTGATCAGAATTGGAATATTGAGATCAACCGCTGGTCCCATGGTATGAGGATGAATTACCTTAGCGCCGAAATAAGCCAACTCGATAGCCTCTTCATAGGAAATTTCCTCTAAGCATTCCGCTTCGGGAACTTTACGAGGATCCGCACTATAAACCCCATCCACATCCGTCCAGATAACGATTTCCCGGCTTTGTAAAAGTCGTCCAAAGATGGAGGCTGAGAAATCACTGCCATTTCGTTTGAGAGTTGTTGGAACTCCTTTGGGAGTTGAAGCAATAAACCCAGTGATCACTATATGAGAACAACCTGTCTGCTGACAGAAGTGATCCATTTTCTTCTGACAAACTTCCCATTGCAAAATAGGGCCCGTTTCACCAGGCTCCACGATTAAAATTTGCCGTGCATCAACCCACTCCGCATCCGGTTTCTTTGTTTTCCAGAGAGCCGCCAAAATCCGGGAGGACCAAAGTTCCCCGTATCCAGAAACCATTTCAAGAGTCGTATCCGGAAGAAAACGCGATAACCATACTCCCCGAAGAATTTCACGAAGGTCTTTGATTTCTGAGAGGAGAATTTGATTGAATTGTTCGGCTGAGGATTTACCAAGAAGTTCTATGGCCGTTTTAGAATGGTCTGCCAAAAGCTGTTCCAGTTGCTTTTCGTATTCGCCATTTTGCTCACTCGCAAAAGTCGCAGCACGAATGAGCCGATCCGTGACCCCTGACATCGCAGAAACCACCACGGCGACTCTTTCGTCCTTTTGATTTTCTATAATTTCAAGGACTCGACGAATCGCGTCTACCGACCCCATACTTGTTCCACCAAATTTATGTACAATCCATTTTTGTTTACGCATAAACTCAGCATAATCAAGGACTATCCCAGGAGTCATTGGTTGATAACCTGACCAAATAAGACTCGACCATGGCCTAGCGTTTCTAATTATGGAATAAGACAATTTCTTAATTTTCCATTAATATTTAAACATGAAAAAGAAATTGATACTTACCGCTTCCACAATACTTTTACTTCTGACCCCCGGAATTGGTTCATGTCAGTCCCTCAAAATCGCTCCACAAGCTGAGTCGGTTACAAGCAAAAGGATTCCCGCGGCCACGGTTACACCCAACTATCCTGAACTTTTCAAGGCCAGTCGCGAAATGCTGATCCATGACCTCATGACCGACAAACATAATCTCCAGAAAAAGTTTAAAGAGCTTCCTGAGACTCAACTTATTGAGCACCTACAGAAACACCATAAGGATCTAGCCGCAGATGTTTCACCGACATCTCAATCTCACCCAAAGCTGATAGCCAATCTCGTCGAAGAGGCCAGTCATCCTACTGATCCTAGTAAGCACTTACGCTTAATCCCGCCGGCAGGAACTCCTGGCTATTCGGAACTCAAATTCTTTGTCTCTCACCCTTATAGCTATAACCCGGAAGGCAGCAGTCAACAGGTCGACCTTCCTGCAGACGATTTAGTGGCGGTTTGGAATAATTTCCTCTCAAAAGCGGCCAAACAAATTGTATTGAATGTTTACGATTTCGATTTAGCCCCCATCGCAGAGACCCTGATAAAACAAGGCAAAAAGGGACGCAGCGTTCGTATTGGAATTGACAAAGATGTCATAGAAAAACGGCCCGAAGTAAAGAAAATTTATGATCTGCTCAAGGCGAGCGGTGTGGTGCAGGTCTCTCCGGTCGATAGCGTTGGTCTCAATCACCAAAAAATGGCCGCTATTGATTGGGAAGATCTTGATAAAGCCCGTGTGCTTTTCTCTTCCGGTAATCTCACTCAATCTTGTTTAGACCCCGAAGGTGATATAAAGGGGGTATCTCCTCATCCGAACGATTCAATTCCTAATGCGAATCATGTGATTACGATGAAGAGCTGGTTGCTCGCCAACCTGATCAATCATGAACTAGCAAAAACTCTAGACCCAGGCCTGCAACTGCGAGGGGCACAGTATCCCATGACTGGTGCGTACCAAGTCACCGGAGAGCAAATTACAGATCCCGCGAATCTCCTCTCTGAAGCCCGTCCGCTTCATAGTGTGATTGTTTCTTTTACTCCTGGTGGAGGCTACCGTGATGTCAATGCCAACCTGATTGCGCGTTTGATCAATGAAAACCAAGGGCCCATTCGCATGATTCAATTTGCGTTTTCATCGGAATCTGTCGGCGAAGCACTACTCGCTCGTGCGCAACAAGATTACTTGAACAAGAAAGAATTTGATTTTCTCAGCGTGGGAGACACGCCCTTTGCAATGCAATCCTGGAGTCAATTCCTCAGGCTCTCTGGCTGGAAGCTACTGAAAAAAAAGGGAACTAAAAATAAATACTACGTCGAAGATGACAGTTCCCCTTGGTATAGGGCTTTCAATGCGCAACAATGGACTGACATACGCGCAAAGATTTTTATTGGCCCCCGTGTTTATCGCAACCACTCGATTAAGCTCAATGATGGAAGCTCTCGCGGTGTCAGCGCCAAGATTCATCACAAGATTCTTTCTATTGGGGACTATGCCATCCTTGGCACCTCTTTTAACTTCAGTAAAAATGCTCAGGGCAATAACGAACAAATTCTGATTTTTAGAGAACCCGATTTGGCCCGCAGAGTGGATGGAATGACCAAGTGGTTAGCGGCCCAAAGTGGTAGAACTGTCACCCAAGAAGTGGAGCGACGCAATTCTTATAATGAACCTATCATTGAGGAGAGTGAATCTGCAGCACCTTAAACTGAAGCGATGGAAACTGGCTTTCATGGCTCTAGTTCTCATGAGCCTCATGGCCGTTTCCGGGGAAGGTAGACCACTGCAATCTCTTGATCCATTCTTTGCGAGTCTGGCGTACCGTCCCCTATTGTATCCAGATCTTCTCAATGGCCAAAAGGCCTTCGTTGATCAAATTTACAAAAAAGGATCGAAAGCTATATTAGTAAAATTAGCCATCAAGACGAAGACCCCCAATACGATGGATAAACTTTTACACCATAAAAAAGGCTTTTACTTTAGCTCCCTCACGAACGCTAACGTTCCCTATAGTTTTTTCTTCTATGGGGTATCAGAGTCCGAAGCCAAATCCTATCTTAAAAAAATCGCGGCAAAAAATTTCGTAAAAACAGAACTCTTGCAACTGCTCTTCGGTGCTCGAGCTTGGGCTGAGGCCCCAAAGTGTGAGAGTGCCCTAAAGGATGTCCTCGTGTCTTTTGGCGCCGAACTGAATCAAAAAACCATTCAAGACATTGCCTGGACATGTTCATCAGCAGCAGGTGCAGGGGCGAAAAATAAGGCCGAAGAATCCATCGAGACGCTGAATCCCGTCAATATCGCCAACATGGACCTTAGCAATTTCTGGGATGAGTCCGTCAAAACTTATGAAATGTTAAAAGAACTCGTTCCACAACTCGAACCTATGATGAATGAACTCAGTGGCCTCCTTGAAAACTTTCATCCCTCTCTCAAACTCAATTTGATTTGTTCTGCCATTGGCTCTCAAACGGTCGAAGCTATCACCCCCGGCGGTGTGTTTAGAAAGCTGGTCTTTTTAAAAAGTAAAATTGCAGGGCTTAAAAAATTGATGGACATGCTCAAAGGGATGTCAAAGCTCTACGAAAAGTTCCCTAAATCAAAGACCCTCGATGAAGCCACTCGAAGGGTGGGTGCATGCGCTATTTAAGTGTAAGCTTTGTTTTATTTTTAACGATGTTTACCCTTGAACAAGCATGGGCCACGCCCAATAATTGCAATTTCGTCCCTGATTACGATGCCAATTTAGAACACCTACTAAACTGGTGCAAAGACCATCACAAAAGTGATGATGAATGTGCTGAACTATTGGATCTTGCCTCGCAACACGCTACCAAAGAATTTCTGAAGAAGCTGAAGAGACTCGAAGCCACAGAAACATCGGTTGCTCCAAAAATCGCCGTCACCAACACTACTCACTCTTGGACCGATATTCCCAAAAGCCCCGCTATGGCCATAGAGAAACTCGATGGGCTCATCCAAATTCCAACCGATGGAATTAACAGCACAATTACCCTCGGCTCTAAAGCTAAGAAAAAGTTTGAGACTCTCAATAACGCCGAAATCAAACATGCGTATGAAATTATCGAGAAAATGAAGTCTGCGACATCCATTCAGGAACTTGATAAATTTCTGGCAACAAAAGGTCGTGAAGCCCTTATTGGAAGCCACCATCAAAACTGCAGCGGCAGTAACGTATTCTCGCTGCGCTTGTCTGTTAGTGCACGAATGTGCTACCAGATTACCGCCAAGAAACCATTTTCGATTAATATTCTGTGTATGGGCCACGGTACGAACTGCTATAACCATTGACACAAACATTTTATCTCACTAGACAAGGCTCCATGCATAAGCAGCGACCTCAATCAAAACCTCAAGGGCTCATTTATAAGCCCAACTACATTTCTCCTTCGCATAAGGTTGAGTTTTTGAAGTGGCTCGCAAGTTTGCATCCCATTTGGGAAAATCGTTATTCCAATAGCAATCCCCCTCCGCCAGGGTCTGCACAGCGCCGATTACTGCGACCAGTGTATTGGCTTGGGAATTGGCAATTTGCTTGCCTCAATTACTTTCATCCCCCTAAAAATATCTACAATTGCTGTGTGGAGGCGGAGCCCTTTCCTCCCTTACTTCAATCGCTCGCTGATAAAATTGAGCAAGAGGCTCATGCCATGTATCCTGAAAAAGATATTCCTACCGGTTGGCATTTTAATACGTGTTTAATCAATTTTTATGGTCACTCCATTGATGAAAACAATAGAAAAACCGATACGGCGCGTGTCGGGGAGCATAAAGATTTTGAACCAGGGCCCGTGGGCTCAGTTTCTTTTGGTGAAAGAGCACTCTTTCAATTTGTGGATAGCCGCGATCGAGATTCCAGAAGTCATGTGACTCAGCAACAATGGCTGGACGATTCCTCTTTGCAGGTCTTTGGTGGCGATCGTTTCAAAAAGAAACTCTTCCATCGCGTTCAACGTGTTGATCATAAATCCGGAATTACACTAGGTCCAAAGGTTCCTGGTTTTGAAACTCGCCGAATTAATTTTACTTTTCGCTACGTTCCAAACGAATTCATCATTCCTTATGCTCAACTCCCGCAGAACTTGCAGGATGATATTCGCCCCTATGTAAAAGAACTCGGCAATTATTCACCGTTCTTTAAAGAAGTTTTATTTAATTGACAGATTTGCTTAACAACCGTGGAATGAGCTTTGTGAAATCAATCACAAAGGAGAATTCTATGAAACTTTTGTTTGTATCTTTATTTTTATCGGCAACTGCGATGGCCGCCGATACTGCACCAGCAACAACTGAAATGAGCGCGACCAATCCTAAACAAGTTTGCGAAGCACTTGCCAAAGCCGCAGCTGAGAGTAATTTTAAAGCTTTTTCTGAATGGACCGCAATGCCGGGAATGATGATGGGCGCTGATGGCAAATCTTGTCCAATGATGAGTGAAGGTAAAGAATGCACCGATAATAACTGCCCAATGCACAAAGGCCCTAAAGGTAAGGGGATGGCTAAAGGTAAAGGCCAAATGATGCACGACATGGGCGGAATGGGACCTATGCATGGAATGAATATGGAAGAAGGCTTTAAAAAAATGCACGAAAAAGAAATGGAACGTTTGAAGGATCTGAATTGTAAAGAGGAAAAAATCGCCGGAGATCATGCTTGGGTTGAAGCGATCAGCCAAAACGAAACTCGCCTTGTTCCATTTAAAATGGTCGAAGGAAAGTGGAAATTTGACATGAGAACATACCACTCATTCTATCACCCGCCGATGGCCGCCCCTGTAAAAAAATAATCAGGCATCCTTCTTGTAAGATAGAAAATTATTGAAGGGCAGGTCTGATCCTTCTTGTTTAATTTCGAGATAAGGACGATCAACCTGCACTTCTTGGACAAAAACTGTCACCGAAAAAATAATTTTTTTATCATCAATCATAGAAGGACCTTACATGACCAAAGCCGCTTTACTTTTCATTTGTAGCCTCTTTTCCGCTTATCTAGTTAATGCCAGCCCCAATGACTTTGAAAAACGAGTTCAATCAATCCGGCTTTTTGCAGAAACGCCGTCTCAGAACTCAGGCCTCTCGCACGAAACTTGTGCTGAATTTAAGACTATCAATCAAACTCTTACAATGACCGATAAAAATCAATTTTCACCAGAATATTTTAAAGAGCATGGTCAGCAAATCATAGATGATTTATTTGCTGCTCGCCTCGCAGTTAGAACACGTCTGGGAGAAATGCTTCAATCGAAACCCATTGACTCTGCTTGCCTGCAATCAATCCGCAGTTTTTTCCGCATCTCACGTTTTATTGAAGAATACACTGCGGAACATCTCGTCGCCGGCAAAGTGCTTTCATCCCGTGTCTTTAGTGACCACAAACCCTCACTGATGCTAAATCCTTCTTTCGCAGCTGCAAATCTCCGATCGGGTGACGTCTTATTGAGCCGGGGTAATGCGGTTGTAAGTGCTGCCATTGCACGAATCGGAGATGATGACGGACAATTCAGCCATATTGCTTTGGTCTATGTTGATGAGGCCACTAAACAGATTTACACGATCGAGGCTCATATTGAAATAGGAGTTGTCGTTGCTCCTCTTGAGAAGTATCTCACTGACGGCAAAGTACGGGCCGTTATTTTCAGACCCGAAAATTCGATATTGGCCCATCATGCCGCAAAACTCATGTATGAAAAAGTGAGAAGTGCCAGCACGAGAAGAAAAGGAAACATCCCTTATGATTTCGGAATGGACCTCAGCACCGACAAAGAAATTTTCTGCTCGGAAGTCGCTTCTCTCGGATACACTTTAGCCAGTGAGGCTCTTAAGCAGGCGCCCTTCGATATTCCCATGTTTAGAACCACGATCACAATGAAAAATAGAGCCTTTCTGAATGACATTGGTGTCCTTGTTAATGAGACCTTTGCTCCGGTTGATATCGATGTAGACCCGCGTTTTGAACTCGTTGCGGAATGGCGCGATCTTAGTAAGACGCAAGATGCCCGTTTTCTCGATGCCATTCTTTCAAGTATGTATGATTGGATGGAAACTAAAAACTATGTCTTTGACAACACGATGTTTGATATCATGAAGTCCGTCACTGGCTGGTCCGCTCGTAAAACATTTTTATTTAGTCCCCTCTTAAAAGACAAGTTTCCGCGCAATATGAAGCTCAGCGCCCTCAATGCCATGATCTCATTAGGTGAAGTGGGAAGCGACTTATTAGATCTTGTAAAGACTGCGAATCAAAAAGAAATTAATGAAACTGGCCTCAGCCTGACCCATTTACAGATTAAAGAAATGCTGGAAAGAATTAGAGCCTCGGACTACGCACTCTACAAGAGTAAACTCCCAGTTAAGAAACAACCACTCTTTCACAAGCGTTTTCACCCCGCTGGAAAATCAATTCTCGGTTCGATTTTCTAAGCAATTTCCAACACTCCATTGACTCTGGCCGGTCCACATTGTGAAACAGTCAGAGCCAAGGAAACTCCATCGAGATTTTACCTGCGCGAGCAATAACCCTCAGGGATATAACATCCACTGTATTCAAAGGTCGATCCTCCACATGCATAGAGAGCATTGTAAGCCGCCTCATTAATTGTTCGGCCTCCTGCCGAGAAGGCATTCATGTATTCATCAAACGCGGTACACTGATAGTAGTTATAGGGAATACTTGGATATCGATAGTAGCGCGGATATCTAACACCTCGATAGGCCCAACCAGGTCTCCAAGTTCGATTCCAACGCCAATCACCATACCAACCAGGTCGAGATCGGTAACCACCATAGTAGTGCCCACCACGACCGCGATAGGCACCGCCACCACCACGATGGTATCCGCCACCGCCGCCATAGCCGCCACCACCACGATGGTATCCGCCACCACCGCCATGGCCACGACCGCCACCACGATGGTATCCGCCACCGCCGCCATGGCCACGACCGCCACCACGACCACCACCACCGCGCGGAGGTGCCATTAAGGTCATGTCATTATCAAGCCCCGCTTCATCGGTCGTCGGGTTGTCATCGGTAACCGCATCGGCATTTTCTTCATCGGTTAAACTCACTTCGAAATTTTCCGGGATTGTCTTACTGTCTGAATTGACATCTAGAGTATCTGTTTTTAATGTATCTTCGTTCGACGATTGACTGTCTGTTGCGACTTCTTCCGCTTTCAGGCTCCCCACTGAAAGCAGAATAATGATTGAACTCAATAAAAGATTTTTCATAAATTCCCCCTTGTATAAAAGGACCGATACTAATTATTGCGAATCTCCCTTGATCGGGACAACTCGCATTGTTATCCTCTGAATTTTCCTGTCAATAGCCACTGAGAAATGCTTGGAATTTAAATGAAACTTAAGTCGATTAAGGGCGAATTGGCCCATCCTAGCCTTATTCAACAATACAAATTTAGAATAACTATGATTTTTCGATGATAGAAAAATCATAGATTTGGAATAATATTTTTTTTAAAAAAAGGAAGACAGATCGCCATCCCTTAGAACGGCATTTTGGTCATGAGATATTTCATATCATCATTGGTGAGAAACAAGCCTGCACCGATATAATTTGAATAGCGGTCACTACGATCCATGGCATCGGTCAAACCACCAGTCACATAAACACCCTTGAAGATATTATAAGTTAATGACGAACGCAGATTAAGACTTGAGAACTGAAAAGCTTCGGTTGTAAATCTAAAACGATTACGCCAGAAGAAATAATCGAATCCCACACCACCAGAATTCTCAATCATACCGCCGCGAACCGTGAAGTTATAAAAATTCTTCGCAAATAAAAGCGTGAGTTTCATCTTATTGTAATTTGTATGAGTTTGGTCAACCTCAACCGTCGAACCAGGGTTCGACGTTGAAACCGTATTAGTGCGCTCTTTGACACCACTTGGATCATCGACCACTTGAATTAAATAATAACGATCTAGACCCGGCTGTAACTTCAAACCAATATAGGATTTCCAAATATCTTGCGAGCCTAAGTATTCACTATGAAAGTCCACTGAGGTCTGCAGCTTATTAGAAGCGTCGAGCATATTGTTAATACCCTCAACTGCAGTATTGATTTCTTCCACTGTCTTTTCATCGTTAATAAGTTTTCCGAGAGTCCCCTGACCTTGATTGATTTTCGCAGTGACCTCTTCAACATTTCGAAGAACTGTATCTAAGCGGGCCCATGTTTTCTTAAATCCGGTATCACCATTACTTAAAGCGGAATCTAAACTCTTTGTTACTGAATTGATCTGCGCTAAAATTTCGTTAACTTTATCTTTATTCTCATGGGTAATACTCGCAAGATCTCCTGTCAGCCGATCAATGTTTTTAACGATACGACCCAGAATATGCTTCTCACTTCCATCATCCTGGATGGACTCTTTCAATGTCAGCGCCACCATTTTCAGTGACGTGCCAATATCAGCAATCTGACTCATCAGGCCATCCATTGAAGCTTTATCATTTACGTTGAGGATTTGCTCACCGTCCGCCAAAGGGGGATCTTCGGGTGAACCCGGAGAAACCTCCACATACTTGTCACCAAGAATTCCGTTTGCTTTGATCTCTGCCCGTGCCGATTGGCGCAAATCAACTTCATCACGAATAACAATATCAATACGAGCAATGCCCTGTGATAACCGAATATCTTTGATCACACCAATGGGAATACCGGCCATTTTGACCGCGCTCTTTTTTACGAGACCACTGGCATTTGGAGTCAGGAACCAATATTTTTTTGCGCCTCCCACAGTGGGATCTTCGCTTACACGCATAGACATCACCGCAATTAATGCGGCCACAACAAGCACCAGAAGGCCAACTTTAAATTCTGGCATCTGCAAGAGTGACTTCATGCGTGTTTCATTCCTTTGCTAACAAATCTCTTCACCAAATCTATATCGGTCTTCATAAATTCTTCTGGAGTCCCGAATAACACACACCGTCCACTATCTAACATCGCTATATAATCGCCAATGCGAAAAGCTGCCGATAAATCGTGGGAAACAACCACGGAGGTCATGCCTTTACGACTCTTGTGCGTGTTCAATATAAGATTATCAACCATTTCGGTTAAAATGGGGTCCAGACCTGTTGTTGGCTCGTCATAAAACATGATTTCTGGATCAAGAGCCAAGGCGCGAGCTAGTCCAGTACGCTTCTGCATCCCTCCACTGATCTGGTTTGGCAACTTGTTAAAGTGCTTCGGATCTAGACCAACCAGATGTAATTTTTGTTTTGCAATTTCAATGATCCTGTCTAGGCCTAGCTCGCGACGATGTTCAAAGAGCGGAAAACAGACATTTTCCACCACTGTCATATCATCAAAAAGCGCCGCCCCCTGAAACAAAACCCCAAAGCGGCAACGAATTCGAACTAAGTCATCAATGCTCATTTTTGTGATTTCTTCACCCAAGATTTTTAAAGAACCACTCGTCGGTCGATGCAAGCCCAGCATATGCTTCACCAATACGCTTTTTCCAGTTCCCGAAAAGCCAATAATCACTGTTAAACTGCCTCGGGGAATTGTTAGATTCATGCCATTGACAACAAATTCTTTTCCGTCAAAAGTTTTTTTTAGGTCGGTGATCTCGATGGCAAAATCATTGGTTTGGTTTTGCGCCGGGCTCATTGTAACCCCGATATATTATAGTAAATGCGGATCACGTTCGTTAAAAAGTAATCCATGATAATGATCATCACCATACTTTGCACAACACCTTGATTCGTGGCTTCCCCAACACCTTTGGCTCCACCACTCGTATTAAAACCTCGATAACTGCAAATCACCGAAAAAATTAAACCAAACACCGTTGATTTAAACAAACCCTCGTTAATATGGCGTGGATCTAGAATAAAGGCAATCTTCTCCCAAAAGATCGCTTCATCCAAATCTAACAATCGCACACATAAAAAGTATGTTCCTACCATGGCGACAAAATCAAAAACCGCAGTGAGAAGAGGCATACAAAATACAGCAGCATAAATTCGAGGCGCAATCAAATACTGTCGAGTATTAATGCCCATCACATCCAAGGCATCAATTTGCTCACTGACACGCATTGTTCCAAGGCGTGCTGCCATAGCGCCACCCGCACGCGCGGCAACGATTAAACCCGTCAATACTGGGCCGAGTTCACGAGTGATGCCCAGAGCCACCGTCGGCCCCACCATGTTCACCGCATTAAAAAGCTTAAAGCCAAGATAGATCTGAAATGAAAGTGCCAAACCTGTAAACAAACCTGTCAAGGTGATAATAAACACAGATTGGTTACCAATAAACTCCATATGGCGGATGAGCTCTGCCACCCGATAAGGCTTCTGAAATGAAACTGAAACGGTACGATAAAAAAAGATGCAGATTTGGCCAACTTCTTTGACCAAACCTGAAATAGGATCCCACATCCCCAAGGCAACGCTGTCAATCCAGTCAGCAATCCTTTGTACCACTTAGCTTTGACTCCCCTTTTACAATACGAGGCACCCTTGAAGTAAGAGCTGTCATCAACTCATAAGTTATAGTGCCGGCTGCTTGTGCCAGTTTAGTCAGCGGCATATTTTTTCCCCACAACTCGACCTCATCACCTAATTTAATAGCTGCAACATCAGTCACATCTATCATAAGGTAATCCATGCAAACGATTCCGACCAGAGGAACAGTCTGCCCTTGAACAAAAACCTGACCTTTGTTCGATAGACTTCGTGGGTATCCATCAGCATACCCGATTGGCAATACAGCCACCACCGACTCTCGTTGCGCTCTCCAAGAGGCGTTATAGGAAACGGTTTCTCCCGTTTTAACCTTCACCAAATGAACAATTTTTGTTTTTAAGGTCATCACCGGCTGTAACTTTTGCGCCCATTCATTATTGGCACTGGTATAACCATATAATGAAAGTCCAGGGCGAGCCCCATACGAATCATCTAAAAGGTGAAGGCCAGCATTGGTGAAAAAGGAATCCGTATTAAAAATGTGCCTGTCTTTTATCTCTGGAAAGTGCGACTCTATGTTTTGAAAGCGAGCCATCTGTTGAGTGCAAAAACCATTGTCCCTGCCAAAGTCTTCGGCCTTTAGAAAATGGGTGCAAAGGGCCTGAACTTTAAGTTGAGGGTTATCTCGAAGCGTGACCTTAACCCAGTCAATGTCCTCCTCGACCAAACCCAGGCGGTTCATTCCTGTATCCCACTTAAGGTGAATAGTGCCGTCAATACCCGCTGTGGCCAAATCAATTAAATTTTGTTTATCTCCGATCACGGGGATGCAATTGATTTGACGTGCTAATTTGATGTCTTCTCTAGCAAAAGGCCCAAGAACTAAAATGGAACCAGTAAATCCAGCATCATGCACAACTACAGCTTCTTCGAACAGGGCCACGGCCACTTGTGGGGCTCCCCAGGCCTGAAGTTCTCGAGCAAAAACCTCCGCCCCATGACCGTAAGCATTAGCTTTGATCACAGGGATTAAACGATCTTTATTTTTAATCTGCGTTATGACCTTCCAGTTATTGGCAAACGCCTGAAGATCAATTTCAGCCAGGGTCGGACGAGCCACTTTAAAACCACCTTACACTATTTCCATTTAGTTCGTAGCCCTTCGCTGGCTGCGTCGTCCGAGGCACCCCTTCGCAGAGGGGAAACCCCGCCTCGTGTGCGCCTTACAGGAAGTAAGGCTCCGCACCTTCTCCTGGCCGCCTTGGTCTACTTTCTAACTGAAAATAGTATTAATTATTTTCAGCTTCTATACTTGGAGCAAATTTGACGACTTTTGGTTGGCGAACCACCCGCGCCACCCCTACTCGGTTGCCTCCCTGCCCCATGACGGTGGTAAGCGCCTGTAAAGAACTCTTCATCAGACTCTCAGAAGAGGTTGCTAATTGAGGATAAGTACTCACTCCCACACTGACAGTTATCGAACCAGTCACAGGAGGAATATCCAAATTCTCCAAAGCTTGTCGAATTCGCTCAGCTAAAATCGTAGCTTCTTGTGGCTTAAGATGAATCGCAAGTAAAGTAAATTCATTGAGTGCCGTGCGATAAAAACCATCTCCAGATCGTGCAAATTTTTTACCGGTCAAAGCTAAGGCTCTAATGAGACTGTTTACTGCCGTCGGGCCGAATTTTTCCTCGATATAATGAAGTCGATCAATGCTGATTCTCAAAATAGCAAGCCCCATTTGATGGCGCTGCAGTTGATCCAATCGATCATTAAGTACTTCATAGAACTCCTCATAGGTATGAATATGCTCAAGTACACCTTCAAGCTCCAACTCCATTTGTCGCTTTAAGAAGCTAAATCGCTCAAAGCTGACCCGGAACAAGGAAAATCGATTATTGAAGCGAATGGTATTAAATGGCTCTAAACTTTCGCCGAAGAAAACAAATAGCCCATCCACATCCTCCCGAATCATGAGAGACTTAACGTAACAGCTTTCAACATGAAACACATCTTGGAGTAATTTGTTCAGACTGCCAAATCCTCGGGGTGACACAAGCAGGTTTTTGGCTTCAAGCACTTCTTCCGGAGCTAAACGAATCCCCGCTCCCTTGATTTGCTCCACTGGAATACCGCAGCCATGAGTTGCCACCAGAAGTTGCACTGGTTCCAGATATTTAAAGTAAAGAACTTTCGCACCTTCGCCACAATACTCCTCCAACGAATGAAAGAATACCTGCAGGAGATCTTCACGATTACGTGTGTTTTCATAGAGCATGAGTAGATTCGCAATGTCTTCTTCTGGAGTGGAAATTTCAGACGTTACGACTTCCGTACTATGGGTATCAATAATAACATCCGTCTCTGCTGTGGAAGAATCTTCTGCCAACTCGATAAATCCTTCTGCTAAACTGGATGAACGTGGATCTAGAATCGATTTACTTTCCTCACGCACACGGTCCTTTAACAACTCGAGCTGTTTTTTGAGTTCTTCGTTTTCTTGAACCACATTGTGATTCAAAATTTTTACCACCACTCGTTCAAGGGCATTTTCAATGGACCATTCGACCAGTCCCACCAAGTGATCTTCAATCGAAAGATAATCTAATACGCCGTAATCTCGATACTCCCAAAACTTGTAACGCGAAAACGATGATCCAAGCAAAATAAAATGAGTTTGGCTGGCGATTTCGAGACACTCAGCCAAAAAATCATCCAGCGGCCCGGTCACTAATGACAGATCCACAATCAACAAATGGCTAGGACTTTGCTTGAACTCTTCAAAAAAACGATCGACATTGGTCGAGTGAAAAAGACTATGCCCCTTATCGCGAAGATGAACTTTGATTTCCTGATAATCCTCAGAAAAGGGGACCAAAAAGTGAAGATCAAATTGCGATCGATATTCGGTTAAATCCACTATAACCTCTCTTCGGGTCTGGGTATCTGCACTTTCATCTTAGCAAGAGGTTCGTCTTTTTTCTTCAATCTTTTTACAGGACTAGAGGAAGGTGCAGTCTCCAAGGAGCGCAAAACATTCTGCGCCATTTCTTCACCTCGACTCAAGTCTGATTTGGTTTCTGAAGAGGCCTGATTATCCGCAAAGCCCAGCCGCCCAAATTGAAATTCTCCAAAGGAGTCTTCATCGTCATCACTAATAAAGCTTAACGGATCAGAGGCTGGCATTGGAACTTCGGCACTGAAGTTACGGGGCACCTCCGACGATTCAGTGGGTTGTGTTTCGACCTTCTTTGTCTCGGTGCTAGGATTGTCCTCTTTGGCTAACTCGCCCATGGCGGCGACTTCTAAAGCTTCCATAGTTGGTGTCTTATACTCACGAACTGTTCTTTGCGTGATGCCACGGTCACTGAGACTCTGTACGACTTCATTACTCACCGGTAGCTTAATCGTAACAAGCGTTCCTTCACCAACTTTGGATTTCACATGAACCTGCGCTCCATGCTGACGAAGCACCCCACTTGCCATTGCCAAACCCAATCCTCGATGGTCAAGCGTTGAACGCGTTGTGAAAAAAGGATCAAATATTCTTTCTAGATTCTCCGGAGCGATACCCTCACCTGTATCTTCAATTTCAAACACTATCATGCCATTTTGTTTAGTCGCTCGAAGAGTCAGCGTTTTTCGCAAATTCTTTTCCATGGCCTCAACACCATTACGAACAATTGCGGCGACGGCCGTCTTGAGCTCATCAATGTCGCACTTCACTGCCAAATCCACGGGAAGTGCGCGAACAATCTTGATACCTCCCCGAAGCAAGCCCCCTTCAACAGTTCGGAGTGCGGCCTCCACCATTTCATAGAGAGGAACGGTGACTGATGGAACCTGTGCCTGCCCACTATACTGGCCAATGCGATCAAGGACGTCTCGTGCATTACGTACTTCAGTTTCAATGGCTTGCAGTGAGCCCCCTTGTGGATTCAATCGCGCGATCTGCACATGGCCCAATACCGACAAAAGGGGAGCTCGTAGCGAGGCGACTACTTTTTCCAAAATCTTGAGTGATACCTGCGGCTCTGTCACATTCGGAGCGGCCATGGGTGTATTAAACAGCATGGCCGGACGACTTGGAAGTGGCAGGGGCTCAGACTTCTGCGTTATTTGGGATTCAATGTCTTTAGGTACTTGAGGAGAGGCCATCGTAGCAGAAGGCGCATTCGCCTTAGCTTCTACTGTCGCTGGCACCGGCTTCTCGACAATTTTCTCAACAATTTTCTCAACGTTGCGCTCGACGATTCTCTCCACAGGAACTTCACGCACAGGGCCTTCCTGAAGTCGATTCAATAAATACTGCGCTAAAGCACCACACAGTAGTGCTAACGCTAAAACTATAAAAAGTCCCTGACCATAAAAGCTCCAATCCGTCGTAACCCAAAGCTCCTTGCGCCACTGACTCACTAAAGTAAGTTTACCCGCAGGCAACTTCACAAAGAAGGACAGGATATCATCACCACGCACATCCTTCGTTAAAATTGAACCAAAGATAGTCTTTTGCTTCCGAATTTCTTCGTAGGTTCGATCCCCAACCATTGAATTACCAACATACTCAGAAACCGTATGAGCCAATGTCAAACCAGAAGGAGTTGTCAAAAAAATATGAACCCCTTGTGCTTTTAACTTATCTATAAGTTCCTGAAACAGAGCTTTGGGTTGAATACCAATTAAACGAACTTTATTGATTTGCCCGCTCTTGCGATCTCTCACACTTGCTAAAAGTGTTATCGCGGATCGCACCTCCCCTTCGGGATTTTGAGAGGCATAAAACTTAATATCGGAATCCGCACTCGACGATTCTCGTAACTTTTGAATCCACTGGGCCGCCCATTCGTCCTTTGCAGGCGGTGTGGCCGAAGGAGCCATTTGAACCTTCCAAAGGAATCCCGATGTTTCAGGATCGATCGCCGCCACTCCAACAAAGCCACCTAAGTTTTTTTGTGCCTCTTCCGTTTGCCCCGCTTCCATCATCGTGGCAATTCGAGCCATTTGGCTTTTCATCTTTTCCAAATCACTCTCAAGAAGATCGCCCATCAAATCCAACTGACTACGAGAGTTTTCAGTGAGCCAGTTAAGGCCAATTTCTCGTTCCCTCCGAACAAACATTAAAATTGAGACCAAGCCGGTTAGAAAAATTGCAGCCACAAATACAGCTATGATTTGCTTTTTCATCCTTGATTCCCTTTGAGAGATTTAACATATTGCATCAATGCAAAGCCTGAGTGTCTTTTTAAACAATCTCTTCAAGTATTGTTCCTGACGTAAGACCAAGAATCAAGTATATTGCCGCCCATGAAAACATATCACTCAGATTTTTTAATTATTGGTTCCGGACTTGCTGGCTTAGCCTTTGCTCTTAAGGTTGCTGAACACGGCAAAGTTCATTTGCTTGCTAAAACCGAATTGCCTCAAGCGAACACCGCCATGGCTCAAGGGGGAATTGCGGCAGTGATGGCTCACGAAGATTCCTTTGAGAGCCACATTCAAGACACTCACACCGC
Source organism: uncultured Pseudobdellovibrionaceae bacterium (assembly GCA_964648725.1). GTDB lineage: Bacteria > Bdellovibrionota > Bdellovibrionia > Bdellovibrionales > Bdellovibrionaceae > CAUJGP01. Next base: position 56,933 of record CAZYOE010000007.1, read on the forward strand.
AGGCGCGGGACTTTGCCGTGATAGCGTTGTTCGTAATTTTGTTTTACAAGCCCCCGATCGAATTCAAGACCTCATTACATGGGGAGTAGCGTTTGACAAAGATCTCACTCGTGAAGGCGGTCACAGCTACCGCCGAATCTTACACCATGAAGATCAAACCGGCCTAGCCATTCACAAGCAACTTCTCCATAGGGCCAAACAACATCCAAATATTCAGTTTTTCGAACACCACTTTGCCATCGATCTCATCCTCAATAAAAAAATATGGCCCTATCAAATGGGGCCGACTTATTGTCTGGGAGCCTACGCTCTCATCACAAAAACAGATGAAGTGGTTGGATTCTTAAGCCCAAATACCATTCTCGCAACCGGAGGTGCTGGCAAAGCTTACCTCTATACTTCAAACTGGAGTGGCGCCACCGGAGACGGAATCGCCATGTCCTATCGCGCTGGTGCTCGCGTCGCAAATATGGAGTTCATGCAGTTTCACCCCACATGCCTTTACCATCCTGAAGCTCGAAATTTTCTTCTCTCCGAGGCCCTTCGAGGAGAAGGGGGCGAGTTGGTCAATAGTAAGGGCGAAGCCTTTATGAAAAAACAGCACCCACTCGGAAGCCTCGCTCCTCGCGACATCGTTGCACGGGGTATTGATGCTGAGATTAAGCGTACGGGTGCGGAGTGTGTTTACCTTGATATGCGCCATCACTCGCGAGAGTACTTGCAGACACGCTTTCCCGTTATTTTTCAAAAATGCCTCGAATACGGATGGGATATGAGTCAGGTGCCGATTCCGGTCGTACCCGCAGCTCACTATCTTTGTGGAGGTGTACTGACCGATGAGAATGGCCAGACTGATCTTTCGGGACTTTGGGCACTCGGCGAAACCGCCTGCACTGGATTTCATGGGGCCAATCGATTAGCCAGCAACTCTTTGCTTGAATGTCTAACTACAGCACACAATGCCTCGACAATGATTTTAAATCAATCGCAACCAATTTCCGCAAAAACTCCCAATGGAATTTCACTCGCCCAAATTGAAGTGCCCCAATGGATATTGCCTCAAGGCGAAAACCCTGATGAACACGTTGTGATTTCCCATATGTGGGAGGAAATCAGACGCCTGATGTGGAGCTATGTGGGAATTGTTCGATCGAATAAACGCCTGGAACGCGCGAACCATCGCCTCGAAAATATTTTAAAAGAAGTTCGCGACTATTACTCTCACCTAAAGCTGAGTTCCGATATTCTGGAGCTGAGGAATATCGCCATCGTAGCAGATTTAACCGTTCGCTGTGCCCTCAAACGAAAAGAGTCGCGCGGAATTCATTTCACCATTGATTATCCTCCACACACTAACCCGGACAGCGAAACGGCAAAAGATTCTATCTTATTAAGAGGCCTGTAAGCCTGCCAGTCATTGCCAACTTTTGACTTAATGTCTACTGGCTTCTGGATTAAGAAATACCCAGTTTTTGGGTTGAAAAACAAAAATTGGCTTTTCTTCCTACCACAGCGGGGCCGTACTGCAATTAACTGAATGGAGCGGTAAAACTGAGTGTCAAAGCTTTTGGCACGAAAACTGTAAAGGCTTTGAGATCCAAAAATACTTCGAGGTTCACGACTGATGAAAAGCGCAGGGGTAATGTTTCGTTCACAAATCTATTATTCTTTGTTTTTAATCCTTGTTTTGCCGGAAGCTTTCCTTGGCTACTCAAACCGTGCTTTGGCTTCATCCTATTCCTTTGGTGGAGGAGCTTGTAAAACTCAAGGCACATGGACCGAAAATGCCATTGCAGCCACCCGAGATCTGATGACTGTTGTGGAAGGCCTACGCAATGCCGAAGGCTGTGGGCAATTAGCCGTTACCATCGACACTTATCTCCGCGAACTCAATACTAATCTAAGCTCAGTTGAAGAATTTAAAAGTCAGGCCTCTAAAATCAGTAACGTGCAAGAGGAAATCCTGGCTCATCGTCAATATGCCCAGGATCCTAATCTAGGATCAGTCGCGAGCCGCTCAATGGTTTCTGGCATCAATGAGCTTGCAGCAATTTCTCTGGGAAGCCCTGCTTCCGGAGCCACCAACGATGCAACCATGGGGTCACCGGAAAATACCGCTTCGTTTTTACCAAATATAGGTGAGCGGGTCTTTACGGCGGGCAAAAAAGGAATCGCAATTGCAGATAAGATTCTTGACTCTATGACTAGCGAGCAATTGAAATGTCTTTCTTCGCCTAACCTCATTGGTCCCTTCTTTACCGCCGTCGTTCAGTTAAGCGCCTCAATGGTCAACTCTGGCCAGGATTTTTTTGGCAAAGACGTCAGTAGTCTTGTTAACAAGATTACCGCCCTTGCTCGCAATGCACATTTTGATCGCATTGGCCGCGATTTACAGTGGCTGCAATTTCAGAACTCCATGTCTTGCCTGATTGATACTTTATCGGAAGGCTATTGCTCGACTCTCGATGCACAAATTTTGTTTAACGAAGAAATGAAGAGAGCAAAACCAATTTCGTGGGATTGGAATCTCTCAACTCAAAACGCCAGTGGGGTTCCACAGGGGCACGATTTCGAAAAACTGAAAAAGTCTATCTTCGAAGGCTACTATGTTCTGACGCAACAACTTCCCGTCGTCACTGCCTTTCTGGAGCGTATTCAGAGAGGAATTCCTCCTAAAAACCACTCTGATGCGAACTTTCAAAATAAAATTCAATCAAATACCTTTAGTTATTTTTTGAATGAACGAAATATTATCGCGGATTGGAATGAAGCACGAACCACCATCTCCCATATGACCAACATTGAAAGTCAAAAATCAGCAATTGCCGATACGCTCAAAAAGCTGGGTCGATTGATCACTGGGGACCGCGATGAAGGTTCGGGCCTGAACTTTCTTGATCGAGTGACCAACGGACGCAAAGTGATGTTTCAACTTATGGGACGAGAGCTTCCCAGTGAAGTTATTGGCAAGAATGGAATGCAGATTCGCGCAGAAGACTGGCTTGATGTCAATTATTCGTATTTCATCGGCGATCCTGTGGCGGCCATGGCTGAGATTTCTAAAAACTTGGATCTGCTCTTGAGTTCCGCCAACCAGGCGGCTGTTGAATACTATAACTACTGGTTTATTGCGGACCAACCAGGACTCATGGTCGACTCACTCACCGGCATGACTTACAATATTCCAGAAGCTCTTGAAGGCATTAATCTGTATCTTGAGCACTTTTCTAAACAACCTTATGTTGATGCTTCGGTTTTACCGGCAGTTTACGAAACCATTGAAAAAATCAATCGTATTCTTTCTCAATATAAATTATTGAGGGAGACGGGTTTAAACCTCAAAAATCGTTATGGTAATCTTGATCTGTACCCACTTGAGGAGCGTCAACAAATTCTGCAGAAGACTATTGAGCAATACAAGGATCTCATTGAAATTTTCTATAATGAGTTTTTGATCTTAAAAGCGCGCTCAAGCTTCTTAGTGAATCGCATCACTAGTTTTGTGAAAATTGATTATCAAAAACGCCTTCGCCTGGAGAACTTTAATCCAGCCGATGAAAACGAGCTCTTGCGGCAGATTTATTATGCCACTGGTGATGTGGTATTTGAGCGCATGCGTTTGATTTCCTCCAAGAACCCAGCAGAGATTGACTCTGACCTCAATCTCGCGCAACACACTTATTTAGAATCCCTTCGCGCCATGGAAGATTTGGTCAGAGATAGTTTTGCTGCAACCATTGCCCAAATGAAAATGGAAATTGAAGGTGTTGATACCACCACCAGCGGCATATTCGAAGATAGCATTGTCAGAGCTAATCGCGATGCTGATGCCAACTCATTGATCCACTTTCAAGCCTGGCTGATGGATCGAATTTACGATGGTCTTCCACAGTTCCTAAGGCCACAATCCCAGCGAGCTTGGAGCTATCGTGCGGCCGATAAAATCTATGGTTTAACTAAAATGTTTTTCAATCCTGATCGATACCCTGGTATGTCGGCTTTGAATCCAGTGCGCCTGTTTATGAAGAATGAAGCGCCAGGCGTTCAGGAAAACTCCAATGGTGCAATCCATAAAACCCTGGCGCTTTTTTGCATTCAATCTCTGGCTTTCCGTGATGCCAGCCCTTTTTACAATCTCTGCAAAGGCATTATCCTTAAGTCGCCAATGATTGATGAAGACATTCGCGCCAAAAACCCAGATTTTCGATTTCGCCAATTTCTTGATGTGGAATACGACACGGTCCTCGCTTCCTATTTAAAAAGTCAAACACAACCAATGGAGTTGCCGTCATTGAAAGAACAGCCTCAACTCTACCCTGATATGAATCAATATATCTCCGATGCTAGTCACCGCCGTGCTAAAAACTTTGACGCGAGAGTTTGTGCCTTGAGACAGCGAAACAGAAACAACTACATTATGTACCTCACTCAGGGGAAATACACGACCAAACCCTAAGAAAATCCTACTGGTGTGACCAGTTCAAGACTGTTGCCAGTTGTGTAACCTGCAGGGTTCATAACCCGCATCGCTGGGAGATTGCCTGCTAGCTTAGGTCTGATACGGTCCCACTTTTTAACTTGACCATACTCCATAAGTGTACGACGATAATGGAGTATGTTCCACAGATTAGTTAACCCATCAGAATCTTCAAGTTTTTTTCTTTTTGGCCCTCGAGGGACCGGTAAATCCTTTTTACTTTATGAGCGGTTTAAAAACAGCGGGGCATTATACATAAACCTTCTAAAACCAAGTCTTGTTCTAGAATATCAACGAGATCCAAGTAGATTGAAAAGAATAGTAGAGAACTCTACTCCTTCAACCGAATGGATTATTATTGATGAAGTCCAAAAGGTTCCTGAGCTTTTAGACGTGGTTCATGATCTCATCGAAACCACAGACAAAAAATTTGCCCTTACAGGTTCAAGTGCACGAAAGTTAAAGCGAGGCGCGGCAAACTTATTGGCCGGACGAGCATTTGTTTACAAGTTATTCCCGCTAACTTTTTTTGAGCTTAACAACACCGCTTCACTTTTAGATTTACTTAGCTGGGGAACCCTTCCTAAAATATTTAGCTTCACAAATGAGTCAGACAAAAAAAAGTACCTTCGTGCTTATTGCGGCACCTATTTGAAAGAGGAAATTAAAGAAGAACAAATAGTGAGAAGTGTGGACCCGTTTATCAACTTCCTCGAAGTGGCTACCCAATGTGATGGAACAATTATTAACTACACAAAAATTGGTCGAGATGTTGGCGTAGACACAAAAACCGTTCAGTCATTTTATCAGATTCTTGAGGACACTCTCCTTGGATTTAAATTAGATCCATTCCATGAGTCATTCAGAAAAAGGCAAAATAAAAATCCAAAATTCTATTTTTTTGATTCGGGCGTCAGCAGGGCTCTGGCACGTACTATCAATCTTCCTTTGCAGTTGGGTAGTTATGAGTATGGCAATCGTTTCGAGCAGCTTTTTATTTCAAATTGCTTGGCGCTAAACCACTATTTTGAAAAAGATTTTAGGTTTTCATATTTAAGAACAAAAGATGATTTTGAAATTGATCTTGTTATCGAAAGACCTGGGCTTTCGCGGATTTTCCTTGAAATAAAGTCGACCGTTTCAATACAAATCGCCGATTTTGCCGCGCTGGAATCATTTGCCAAAGACTTTCCCCACGAGACATATATAGTCGCTTCCTGCGATCCGACCCCAAATCAGCGAGGCCCAATCCTATTTAAACACTATTTGGAAGTACTCAAAGAAATTTTTATGGGTGATTAAAATCGGATGCAGATCCAAATTAATCCATACGGTGCTTCTTCCACTATTCTAAGTTAGTTCACTTTGAAGATAGCGCGCGTTGACACCTCACGCTTGATTCAAGGAGAACATCGAGCGGAGAGGACACTTTTGTTGACGATGATTTTTCCTTGTGTTCCAGGTAGGTCGCCAAATCGTGGAAAAAGAGATAATCCCACTTCCTACCAGGAATCAGGATCTGAATATTCATTTCTTTCTGGTTCTGATTTTTTTGTGTGTAACTAATGACACCGTCCCAAATCGATCGAAATATTCTTTGCATCCGTAAGTCTGGATGCTGAACTAAAGCCAGCGTTAAGGAACCTGCGCCTGATCGGCGAGCTTCTTCCAATTTTTGTTCAACAAGTTCTCTAATCACTTGCTCAGCTTCTCGAATCTGTTGGCCCTTTGTCATTGTTGTATCACCTAAACTGCGGTCGATAATGGCCTTCAATTCTGACTCACTGAAGCTCAGTTGAGGCCCGGCATCAGCCTTGTATAATTTGACTCTGGCATTCCCAATGACAAATGCCTTTTTTGGCTCAGTTCCCTTCTTTTCAAAGAGGTCTTTGATGCGTCTCAAATCGCGCTGTTCCCTTCGTCGGTAAGCTAAGTCTGAAGACCAATCATAGAGAAATTCAGAGAGCTTTAAAAAAAAGTCCCGACCCGCTCCAGTACTAGCCTCTTCGGCCAAATACAGGATATTATTAATTCCTACGAGTGCCAATGAGGTGATGCCAGCAATAAATGAGTACAATCCAATCTCTGGTGAAACTTGTTTAAATAATTGTTGGATGTGAACTAAAGTTGGATGAAACCATCCGTCAAAGGGAAACATTTGGAAAGTGCCAATAGTAATCAACGAGATTGCTACGACGAAAGAACCTATCTTGCTTGTATCAGCTATCCTATCCACGCCCTTGCTTCTTTGAATATCCAAACGGTAGACCTTTTGTTGATGAGTCATAAATCGATAGTTTCGAATTGAAGTCTCAACAAACAGAGAAACCTCAGACATCATTTCCAGGAAGACTTTATCGCAAATACCTTCCTGATTGGGATCGGAATTGCTAAAACTTTGGATCATCAAATTCCACTTTGGAACCAAGTTGAGAGTATTACCGCGATCCAAATCCGAAGTAAATTTAACCGGAAGATTATAGGTTTTTGAAGTCGGATCGGTATCATAGTGAGCCGTCAGCAAGAGCGGATAATCAGTCGACGAACTGATGCCCACGCGAATTATGACTTGCCCATGCGACTCAGAAACCGTGAAATCACTTTCTGAGTTTGCATCATAAAAAGTCTTCAAGTCATCTACAAAAGCTGTTAACAACTGAGTCCGCATTGAATTGGTAAAGGATGGGGCAGGCGTGCTGAACCCCATCTCGGACCAACTGACAAGCAATAATAAAATGCTTCTTCGAAATATCTGGGTAGCGTTCATCTGAAACCTTCTCCTATTTGCCTCCCCAACTGTCTAACAATTACAAGAAACATGCCATCGAGAACAACCTCACGAACGCCCAGCAATTCCCGGAACGACGTCAATAAATTGTATTTAATAGATAAATTAGTGGG
>CAZYOE010000008.1:0-62860 GCA_964648725.1 uncultured Pseudobdellovibrionaceae bacterium
ACTAGTGGATTTTAGCTTTTTTTTAGAGAAATTTACCGAACAGACCCTACTTAATTACGTCGGTGAAATGGTCATTTTGCAAACCGTTCTTAAAGAACAAGCGAATACGTCTGGTGATCTTTTGAAAAAAACTATCCTCCAGCTTGGGAAGGTAACTAAAGAAGTGCAAGATATTTCTATGAGCTTACGGATGGTACCGCTCAAATCAACATTTCAGAAGATGCAACGGATCGTTCGAGACACTTCAATGGACCTCGGCAAAAAGGTTTCACTTCAATTACAGGGTGAAGAAACTGAACTTGATAAAACTATTCTTGAGAGAGTTAATGATCCTCTTGTTCATCTTATTAGAAATGCGTGTGACCACGGAATTGAGTCCATCGAGTTACGCCGTGAACGCAAAAAGCCTGACCAGGGCACCATCAAGCTGTCTGCCTCACACCAAAATGGAAAACTCGTTATTGATGTCACCGATGATGGCGGTGGAATCAACCCTGACATTCTCCGTAAAAAAGCCATTGAAAAAAAAGTCATTTCGCCAACAACAACGATTTCTGATCAAGATGCTATCAATCTGATTTTTCACCCCGGCTTTTCAACAAAATCCATTGTTACTGACGTCTCTGGTCGCGGGGTTGGCATGGACGTCGTCAAACACAATATTGAGTCTCTTCAAGGTGACGTACTTGTAGAAACCAAACTTAATGAAGGTACAACATTTAAAATAATTCTACCTCTCACTTTAGCGATTATTGATGCGATGGTAGTCAAAGTCAGTGACTCTCGTTATGTGATTCCTCTCTCTCATGTTCACGAATCAGTGAAACTAGAGGCCAATGACATCAAACAAACCACTGGTCTCGGTGAGATATTGCTTCTCAGAGGAGAAACCATTCCTCTTTTCAGACTCTGTCAACTCATGGGACGCAAACCAGCAAGTTCTACTGAATCTCAAATGATTGCTTTGGTAATTCGAGGAGCAACGGAAAGCTTTGCCGTAGTCGTCGATGATATTATTGGTCAATACCAAGTTGTCATTAAACAACTTGGACCTGAGCTGCAAAATATCAGAGGTTTCTCAGGAAGTTCGATACTAGGTGATGGCAAGCCGGCCCTTATTCTTGAACTGGCAGAGTTGATTTCAAAAAATAAATCGCATGGCACACAAAGCTTAAGGGGAATGGCTGCATGACTTCAGATCGTTTTCTCTGCTTCAATCTTGGGACTGAAGAATTTGGCATTCCCCTTCTTGCCGTCAAAGAAGTCCTCGCAGTTCCCGAAGTGACTCCCATTCCCTTTGCCCCTAGTCATTTCGTAGGAATCATGAACCTCCGAGGGCAAGTTATTTCTCTTATGGATATGCGCTCAAAGTTCGGCATCAAGAGTCTAAATGCAAATGAAACTGCCGTCATCATTTGCGATCTTGAAACAACATCGGTTGGTGTCATTGTTGATTCAATTAACAGCGTGATCAGCCCTACCACTGCACAATTGAGTGCAAAACCCAATGTACAAGGTAGCACCGCTTCCGATTATATAACTTCTATTTATAGAGATGAAGGCCGTATGGTTCTCTTTCTAGATATTGCCAGAACGCTCAATGTGACTGACAGAAGCCATCTTACAAAAGTTGGTGGTAACAGCAACAGAAAGGCCTCCTAATATGGCAGTCAATAGCGCACGAATATTCCAGAACGAGGCCATTGATGAAATTGCAAAAATCATAAGTCGAATCACCGGAAATCAGTTTTCCGAAAAACACAATTCTATGATAGAATTTCGGCTTAAAAAACGTTGTGTCGAGCTAAAGATTGATGCGATTGAAAATTACTATCAGTATTTCAAAGCTCATCAGTCAACGGAGGTAAACCACCTCATATCACTTTTAACCACGCATCATACATTCTTCTTTCGAGAGTTTTCGCAATTTCAATTTCTCGAAGACCGAGCCTTGCCCGAAATTATTCCTATCGTCCGACAGCGCAGCGAAAGAAAGATTCGTATTTGGTCTGCGGCTTGCTCAAAAGGGCATGAAGTCTATTCATTAGCAATGTTCCTCGATCAAACCCTTAAGCAGATGGCCCCCGACATCACCTACCAGATTCTCGGAAGTGATATTGATACGGAGTCACTGGCCTTTGCTTACAATGGTGTGTACACGAGACGAGAAATCAAAGAAGTTCCTTTAGCCTACCTTGGCAACCACTGGGCCCGCGGTACAGGTGATATTTCTGACTATGTCAAGGCGCGCTCAACCCTACGTGAAAACATTCACTGGATGCAGTTAAACTTGCTAACCCTTCCTGAAAATTTCACAGCAAAATTTGATCTGATTTTCTGTCGGAATGTTTTCATTTACTTTAATCAGGCTCAAGTCAAACAATCGAGTCTAGAATTACTCAAACATCTTGAGCCTCACGGCTATTACTTTATAGGTCTTTCTGAGAGCCTCAATGGCATGAACTTGCCGCTGGTAACCCAAGGACCTTCAATTTATCGACCAATATCAATCGTCGATACGGACAAATCTCAAATTCGACCGTCTTATACTTCGAGCCCTAATCCCCAGAGAATTGAGACTCCTAATTTAACATCACTGAATTCATCATCACAACCTCGTACTCAAAGCAAGCCGGCTCAGGTTCAAGTACCTCCCGTAGTGACATCAGTGCCATTGACTAAAGATACACTCAGAGTTCTCTGTGTGGATGATAGTCCGAGTATCATTACCCTTCTCAAAAAAATTCTCGCCAAAGAAGAGGGATTTGAAGTTGTTGGAACGGCTTCAAATGGTTTAGAAGCAACGATAAAACTAAAAGAAGTAAAGCCCGATATTATGACTCTAGACATCCATATGCCAAATCAAACTGGTGTCGAGTACCTTCAGAAAAATTATGGGCCTGGGCATCCACCAGTCGTGATGGTATCGAGCGTATCTCGAGAAGAGTCCGATTTAGCTTTAAAAGCACTTCATCTCGGCGCTAGCGATTATGTCGAAAAACCGGCGCTCTCTAATTTGCGCGAAGCCTCTGAAGAAATTAAGCGAAAGCTTCGCAGTGCTTATCGCAATCAAGTGGTTTACAAACAAAAAGCAAGTTTGCAATTGGACGATGCTTTCAAGAAGGCAGCTCACATTAAGAATCCGCAAAACTACCTGCGAATTATTCTGGCGCAGCTTTCTGACAAACAACGCATCCAAGCTCTGGTGAAAGAGCTAGGACGGGGCCAGCCACCAACCTTTATTCTACTCGATGGTGCTAAGGATACCTTGCAGGGATTTGCCGACGGCCTAAACTTCACCAATAAAGCCATGGGTTCATGGCCAGTGCAAGCCCTTAAAGTAGATGACATCTTTGTCGCAGACGCCAAACAATTTAATAGCTTTCTGACCCCTCAAATTCGAGAAATGCCGACATCTTTCCTCGTCATGGGCGAAGTCTCTCCCTCTTTGAAACCACTATTGGAAAAATGGAGTAAAGTTCAAATACTTCTCGAGGACCTTGGACCAAAACACAATGGCCAAAGTCCTTTCAAAGATGTAAAAACAGACATCGTACCTGTCACCAGCTTTGCTTATATGTCTTTTGAATTTTTCGGGAGACAAAAATGACATTAACCCTTGCACGCATGCGGCCCTTTGCCGTGGTGCGAGGGGCACAGTGCCATCACTTCAAAATTGAAAATGAACTTTTCATTGTATTGGTTAACAACAAATCCGCAGGTTTTGTTATAGATTTCAGCTCATTCAATGAGGCTCAATTACTTGAATCCACCAGTGAAGCATTTAAAATGATTGGCTGTGAGCAGGCTAAAGAAATCAAGTTGATTGGAGAAACGAGCTTAAGTCAAAGAGTACAACCTTTGCTCGCTAAATATGGACCAATTAAAGTTGTGCCGCGAGCTGGAGCTCACGAAGTATTGTTTTACCCCGATGACAATCGCACAAGGGTCGCACCACTGGCAGAAAATAAACAGATAGCCACTAAGACCAAAAACGACAGTTCAAATGTTCATCGAAAGACAAAAGTTTTAATTGTTGATGATTCAAAAACGATTCGAACCTTACTTAAAAAAATCATGAGCAAAAGCGAAACGATCGAAATTGTTGGCGACACTGGAGACCCCCTTGAAGTCATACAGCTCATAAAAGCCAAAAAACCTAGTGTTATCACCCTGGACATCCATATGCCCAAAATGGATGGTTTGACGCTTTTGAAAAAATATATCCCTGATTATCCCATCCCTACTGTGATGATCACTTCTATCAGTATGGAAGAGGGACCAACCGTTCTAAATGCGCTTGAAGCCGGTGCGGTTGATTATATCAAAAAGCCCGAAATGGATGGGCTCGCTGAAGCCGGAGAGCTGATTATTGACAAAGTTCTCTCTGCAGCAACTGCAAAGGTGAGAGTTCACCGCAAACCAAATCAAAAAGCTTTAGCCTCCAATGTTTCTGAATTAGACACTAATGCCTTCATCGCTATAGGAGCCTCTACGGGAGGAACGGAAGCCCTGAGGGTACTATTAACACAATTGCCTGCAGAAATTCCCCCTATATTGATCGTCCAACATATCCCCGCTGGCTTTTCAAATGCCTTTGCCAAACGTCTTAATAGTTTATGCCCTTTTGAAGTGCTTGAAGCTCAAGATAAAGATGAAATCCTAAAAAACAGAGTACTCATCGCGCCGGGTGGAAAGCAAATGCGAGCTGTGTGCAAAGGAAGTCGATGGCACGTCATGATTGATGATTCGCCTCCTGTTAATAGACATAAACCTTCAGTGGATTATCTTTTTAATTCTCTGGTAGACTCCGAGTTACACAAGCCTGTCGGAATTATTCTCACCGGAATGGGTGGCGATGGCGCCAAAGGTCTTCTCACACTCAAAGACAAAGGCTGGGCGACGATCGCGCAAGACAGAGAAAGTTGTGTGGTCTTTGGAATGCCATCCGTTGCAATTGACTTGGGCGCAGCTCAACATGTATGTAATCTGCATGACATCCCAAACAAGATTCAACAACTCATTCCATCCCGTAAAACCGCTTAAACAAATTTCAGTAAAGATCACAATCTTAGAGGAGTTCGTATGACGCCTAAACACCTTGATCCTCAATTGCGTGAGCTTGTAAAACAAACTGTAGCCACTCTTGGCGAGGTCATTCAACGAAATGTCGGCAAATCGCTTTACAATAAAATTGAAAAAATAAGGCAGCAAATGGTGACCTTGCGAGCGGGATCCCATTCGCAAAAAGTAAGGCGTTTGGAAGAAGTGTACCAAACACTTTCAGTGCTCTCTGAAAAAGAGCAGTTTTACATGGCCCACTCCTTTGCCCTGATGCTCGAAATCATGAACGTATGCGAGAATGCATACAGGACTCGAATTATTAAGAGTCGAAAAGTTAGGCCGCATAAAGATACTCTCGAAGGCATCTTTTATGTCTTAACTGCGCACCCAACAGAAGCCAGATCACCTGAGAATGTGGCAATTTTTGGGGAGCTACAAAACGTGTTAGTTGAGACCTTAGACTCTTTCTTTCCGTGGCATAAAGAAACAATTACGAGCTTGATTGAGAAAGCCTGGCACACGCCAATTACTCGCCAACGTAAGCCTCAAGTCAGTGATGAAGCGGAGTACATTTATTCAATCGTTCTTAATCCCACGATTTTAAATTCACTTCTGAAAATTAAAACAGAAGTTGCTCCACTTTATTTACGGAGCTGGGTAGGTGGCGATAAGGACGGGCACCCCGGCGTCAATGCGGATACCATGGTGACAAGCCTCAATCTCTCGCGAAAACGGCTCATCAAATTTATCATTGATAAATTGGACAAAATTGAAGTCGATTTGAGGTTATTAAAGCAAAAACCTTTAGTCCAAATTTGCAGGCAAGTGAAACGTGAACTAATCACACTTAAAGTTATTGATACCAGCGATGGCAATAGATTGAATCGAGCCCATGGCCATCTTTCACAATTTTTTGACCAATATAGATCAGTATTTGGAAGCCGTCTTCCCGCGATGATTCAGGTGGATCAACTCTTCAAGATGTTTCCTGGCTTAGTGATCCCTTTGGAACTCAGAGAGTCTTCTGAATTGGTCGTATCAGCTGCTGCCAATTCAGATCTTAAACCTATTTCAGGAATGCTGCATCGACTTGAAATGATTTCGCGCGGTGGAAATCCCCGCTGGTATGTGCGAGGATTTATTATTAGCATGTGTGGCTCACTCGAACATATTGAAGCGGGCTTACAACTCGTAAAACGCTTTTTTGGTGATCCAAAGTTACCAGTTATTCCACTTTTTGAACAAGAGGCGGCCCTTAATCTCTGTTCTCCTATTGTTGAGGGCATGCTGGCGCATCGATTTATAAAAACTGGCTTAAAAAAATATTGGCACAACCGTCTTGAAATCATGTTGGGGTATTCAGATTCGGCCAAAGAAGTTGGCGCCTTACAAAGTCGGCTATTGATTTCAGAAACTGTGAAAAAGATTGAAAAGCTTTGTCTAAAAAACAAAGTCACCCCGGTATTTTTCCATGGGTCAGGAGGAAGTGTTGATAGAGGCGGTGGTTCAATTCAGGAGCAAACTGCCTGGCTATCACGTGAAAGTTTAAAGCTCTTCAAGGCCACAGTGCAAGGAGAGATGGTCGAGAGAACTTTTTCGAGCCCTGAGATTTTTCGCTCTGGCATCGACCATCTTGCTGATCAAATCGCATCAGCTTATCGAACACCCCGCCATCAGAGAGCGGCCGTCGCGCACGCCCCTGTCATCCATGAGTTTGCTGCCAAGGTCAGTAAACAATATAAAGCGGCCATTCACTCTCCAGAATTCCTTGAGGTGGTTCATAAGGCTACACCTTATCGCTTCCTGAGTGCTCTGAAGCTGGGTTCGCGACCTAGTCGTCGGGGCAAAGTTACAAATGTTCTCAATCTCAGAGCCATCCCATGGGTTTTATGTTGGACGCAGACTCGGATATTATTCCCGGTTTGGTGGGGAACAGGAACCGCTTGGGCATCAATGAACTCTCAACAGAAAATGATGCTTAAAGGTGAGTTTAAAACTAACCCCCTCTTTAGGAGTTATATTAAAGTTCTCGGATTTACCTTAGCTAAGGTCGAACTTCCAATTTGGGAAATGTATTTGCGCCAGAGCGGAATTTCATCGGAAAAAGTCGAGACCACCATTGCTACGTTTATTAGTGAGTACAAAGCCTCGGTACGTTTTGTGAAAGCGGTGACGGGGCAATCTGATCTCCTTTGGTATCGTCCTTGGTTGAGTGAAAGTATTCATTTGCGCTCCCCGATGATTCATCCTCTGAACCTTTTGCAAATGATCATCATGCATAGTAAAAATCCCGGAATGATGAGAGAAACAGTGGCTGGTATCGCCAATGGAATGCTAACCACAGGTTAGCCATAACAAAAGTTTTTCATGGCCAATCACTTAAGGTCCATTCTTTGAATCATGATCTCAATAATGGCACCATTTCTTTCATACTTCGGTAAAAAGGCCCCAATTTTATTGCGGGCTTTGACCTTTTTATGAGCCAGGCATATCTCGTTATCAGCAAGCAGTAAGTAACAAGATTCTGCGGAAAAAAAACCAAATTCAAGAAGTTGGACTTTTGCGACGGAGTCTAACAAAGGTCGTTTTATGTTGTCCTACTTTAATAAAGAAAATACCGTAGCTCCCAACAACTATAATCGCTGGCTAATACCGCCAGCGGCACTGGCTATCCACCTTTCTATCGGCCAGGCCTATTCTTTTAGTGTGTTCAACATTCCTCTCACACAACTCATAGGCGTTGATCACTCGGCTCCTGAAGACTGGAAACTCTCAACCGTTACTTGGATTTTTTCGCTGGCATTTGTCATGCTTGGACTCTCTGCCGCGATATTTGGTAAGTGGCTCGAGAAGGTTGGCCCACGTAAGGCAATGTTAATATCGACCCTTTGCTTTGCTGGCGGTTTTTTTATTTCATCGCTCGGAATTGCCCTTCACCAAATAGGACTTATTTATATTGGTTACGGATTTCTCGGTGGTATTGGTTTAGGACTGGGTTATATTTCCCCCGTATCCACTCTAATGAAGTGGTTTCCAGACCGACCTGGAATGGCCACTGGCCTTGCCATTATGGGTTTTGGCGGTGGCGCGATGATTGGTTCCCCCTTAGCTCTGACTCTTATGAATCACTTTAAATCGGATATTTCTAATGGCGTACTTCCGACTTTTTTAACAATGGGAAGCATTTACCTCCTCATGATGTCCTTTGGGGTTATCAATATTCGCATTCCCAAAAGTGCTCTTGAAGAATCGACTGTATCAAATAAAGCCGCAACCACAGCGCCCGCAAGCAACAAACAACTCAATGTGAGCGTTGAAGACGCTATTAAAACAAAACAGTTTTGGTTATTGTGGGTCGTACTTTGCACTAATGTAACTGCCGGCATTGCTGTTCTCTCGCAAGCCTCTCCCATGATTCAAGAGATGTTTGGAGGACTGGTGACTCCCGCAGCTGCAGCGGGATTTGTTGGACTCCTGAGTCTTTTTAATCTTGGCGGTCGTTTTTTATGGTCTTCTTTTTCAGATCGCCTGGGTCGCAAAATGACTTACACTATTTATTTTGGTCTTGGGTTCTTACTCTACAGTTTGTTACCTAGCTTTGGTAAGCAACAACAACTGATACTCTTCGTACTGACCTGCTGTCTAATCATAAGCATGTATGGGGGTGGATTTGCCACTATTCCCGCTTATCTCAAAGATATTTTTGGGCTCTATAATGTGGGAGCCATTCATGGTCGCCTCCTCACTGCCTGGTCCACTGCGGGTGTCCTTGGCCCTGCCTTAATCACCTATGTGAAAGAAGCTCAAGTGGCTCACGGAGTACCCGCAGCCCAAAGTTACAGTTTCACTATCTATTTGATGCTGGCGGTATTGGGGATTGGCTTTGTCGCTAACAGACTGGTAAAACCACTTAGTCTTACAAGAGGAGCATGATATGTCAGACTCACTTAAACTCGAGCTTGCTTGGATTTTTGTGCTAATTCCCCTGGGCTGGGGAGTCTACGAAGTATTTATTAAATCACTGGCACTATTTAGATTCTGCTGAAGTCAGTTTACGAGATGAGAATAAATGTTGAAACCCTATTGCACCGATTTAATTATGAACTACAGTGCTCTACTTTTCGACCTCGATGGCACCTTGGTCGACTCAATGCCTGCACATAACCGCGCTTGGCAAAAGGCCTTAAAATCCCATGGAGTGGATATTGCAGATGAAGAGCTCTACAAGTTGGCGGGCACTCCTAATTTGAAAACTGCCGAAATTTTCGTCGAGCGTTTTCGATTAGAAGTCTCGCCTCAGGTCGTAGTTAATAAAAAAGAATCTATTTTCGAAATGTCATTACCTTTGTTAGAAAAGGTGCCTGTGGTAGCTGCCATTGCCCAAACCTTTCACAAAAAAGTTCCACTTGGAATTGTTTCCGGTAGCACCAGAGATCGTATTCAACAGACTCTATCCGCAACGGGACTTGGGGCATTGTTTCAGTGCATTGTTTCCTGTGACGACACAAAACGAGGCAAACCCTTTCCAGACCCCTATGAACTTGGCGCTAAGCTTTTAGGAGTCTCTTCCAATAAGTGTCTAGTTTTTGAGGACGGTGAAGCGGGAATTCAAGCCGCATTGAGCGCACAAATGGATGTTGTTTATGTTAAATTCGGAAATCTCTATTTTTGGGAAACATAAATCTTATTTAGATTCTGCTGAAAAAGCGCCAAATTCGGGGCGCCAAGCTTCAGATTGAACGAGGCGTAGTTCCCCTACGTTGAGTGAGAGATGAAGTGAAGGCAACGCAGAAGTTGGACTTTTTCAGCGGAATCTATTTAAGATAGAAGTCCTGCCACGACTAGGGCCGCAATGATAACCCCCATTAAACTCTCGCCAGCAATAAATCCTGAACTGACCGGGATAATTCCTCTCTCGCCCAATTCAGGTTTTCTCTTTTCAAGGTACAGTGCCACCAAAGCACCCATAAACATTGATATGCTATTGTAGGCAGGAGTAGTGAAACCCAACCCCACGGCCGCAGCTGAAGGAATCCACTTTTTCGCTTTAGGGAAATAATGCTCGATAAGAACTAAAATGATTCCCAAAGCCGCTCCCACTAAAATTGCTATTCGAGCAGAAGGGTGAAGTGTCTCAATTCCTTTTGCTAATAACTCAGCGACACCTTTCCATGTTTGCGCGGCCGGAGCTGGCCACTGATCACTTCCAAGAATGCTGGCATCTGGTATTAACAAATGGTACGCCGGCACCACAAAAAATGAACCCGCCAGCACGCCAAAAAATTGCGCCCAAAACTGTTGGCGCGGATCGGCTTTCAATAAATAACCGCTCTTTAAATCTGTCAGAAGGTCAGCCGAGTGCAAAGCGACACCACCCGTTGCATTGGCCGTCATCAAATTGGTAGTTACATTTCCGGGGTCTAGAACACCATAAGTGATTTGAGTGATTTTACCAAGGGCTCCTGTTGGAGTGGTATCAGTTTCACCAGTGGTTCGACAGGCCACGAGCGCAATAAAGAAACTGAGCAAAACGGACAAAATACCCATCCACACTTTAATGCCAAAGAAGTACCACTCTAAAAAAACCACAATTGGAGCGACAATTGCCACGCCCAAGAAAAACCAGGACATTGGAACTTCATTAATCATTTCAGAATCAGTATCGCCTTTGCCTTTATTGAATGCTGAGCCCACGCTTTTCATGGCGCGCATAACGGTTTTCCACTGAAGCGCAAATGCCAGTAATCCGCTGGTTAGCAATAACGCCGAACCAAACCATACACTCCACCCAACTATATTTTTATAACCAAGTTTTGGTCCAATAATTCCTTGTTCCAAAAGCCAAGGGGCCACCAGAAGGTAGTTGAGGAGTGCACCCAGTAACATACTCCAAGCGGCGCGGAACCCCATGATAGCTCCAGCACCTAGCATAATCACTGAGCCTTCCATAGATATCGTGTACTCAGCGAGTGATCGACCCGCGATAGTAAATGAAGGAAAAATTTCTATTTTCTCTGGTAAATTGAATGGCATCCAACTGGCTTTTGCATCTCTGAAAAAAGCGACGAAGGCACCGATGGCGCCACTCCAACCTAAAAGTTTTGCCTTCTCCGAACCCGTGCTTGCTCCATCCTCTCCCGTTGCATGAAGGGCTCTTATGGTTTCAGCGGCTGCCACTCCACTTGGAAATCTCAACTGTTCAACATTAATCAATTGCTGCTTCATGGGGATTGCCATAATCACACCCAAAAAGGCAATGGAACTGATCCAAAAAAACATTTGCATCATCCCCATAGTTTCCCCAGTGATCATCATCAAAGCGGGTATCGCAGCAATTGTACCTCCTCCGGTCATATAGCCAGCGGCACTTGCGACCGACTGCATAGCATTATTTTCGAGCATACCAAAATGGGTCCGAGTTAATTTCAAACGAACAAGGATGGCAAAAATTGCATAAGCTAAAATTCCAGCAGTAATCGAAACCCCAAGACCCCATCCTGTCTTCAAACCAACGTATAAATTCGAGAGACTCATAAATCCCCCAAGGAACATTCCCGCAATAATCGCTCGCACCGTCAGCTGTTTTTGTTCGTGAGCCATGAACATTACCTCCAAATAGGATCGTTTTAAACTTAGATTCTGCTGAAAAAGAACCAAATTCAAGGCGCCAAGCTTCAGATTGAACGAGGCGTAGTTCCCCTACGTTGAGTGAGAGATGAAGTGAAGGCAACGCAGAAGTTGGACTTTTTCAGCGGAATCTACTTAAGAGGGATAAGAGATAAATGTTGAAGACTCAACGACAAAGTGGTTCAAATGATTGGAATGAAAAAAGTGGTTAAAGCTGGTCTTATTAATTTTTTAGGGGGATTTTTTCTACTTCTAGGTATAGCTGGAGTGATCCTTCCGCTGTTGCCTGCAACTCCATTTCTACTCCTTTCAGGATTTTTCTTTTCTAAAGGGTCTCCGAAGTTTCATCACTGGTTGCTCAATCATCAATACTTTGGTCCCCCAATTCGAGATTGGGAGCAAAGAGGAGTCATTCGAAAGAGCAATAAGTTCCTTGCATCACTAATGTTGGCCGTGAGTGCGGTCGTCATGCTCCCCAACCCCAAAATTCCTTTAGCAGGTAAGGTTAGCTTCGCACTTCTTGCTATCTCGATCCTCTTTTTTATTTGGACTCGGCCGAGTGATTAGATACTAACATTGGCCAGTAACTCTTGCTGCAAAATTTCTTGGCCACCTGCCGAAGCTTTTCTTCTTCTTCGAGAGTCACGTTTTGCGAGTAGGGTACAAAAGGACCAAGATTATCATAGGTAAAGTTTGTGATTCCCCTATAATAGATCCATCTTTGAATGGCACTGAAATTAGAGTCAACTACGGTGAGTTCATAGCCCTCTTTCAAAGTTTTCATTTTGACTACCAGCCAGGCATGCGCCTTAACTCCTCGAAGCTGGAGCATTTGATAGACCACACGTTTTTGGTACTCTACTTTATTAAAGGTATCATCCATGATATTCGAAAGCTCCGCCGCAGACACAACGCAATCACCTGTGATTCCTCGCAACCAACCAAACCAGGTGCCGTCGGCTAGTTGCCATCGATCAAGCTCACTTTGAAGCTCAGAAGCAAAAGCCGAGGAAAACTCACGGAGATTTTTAAATCCTGGAATGACAACGTTGGCCTCCATTTTTCGAATCCTTCGAATAAGACGCCTCCCCATAGTCACTGTTGGTTTTGGTTCTTTTGGCTTAAAAACAACTGAATAGGCGGCTGACATTGTAAACCGCGAATGCCACCAACAAACACCTTCGTTGCCAATTCCACCTTGATTAATAAAAGAAAGGCGATTGTCTGAATTTAATAACAGCTCTTGAGCGAAACCCGCTTGTTTGACATTGGAGCAATATTCCTCGCGATTTGTAGGTGTATGAACTGGATTAGGCCCGGCATAGATAAAATTGAAGCCAATAAAAAATACTAAAACTCCGATTCCGAGACTGGAATATCCCCTCCACAACAACTTAAGCCTCCCCCTGGCAAGATGAGAGGCTCATAACATTTTTTCAAAATTACACCAAATTATTCCCTGGGCTCTGACTCAACTGGCCGAGCTATCGACTTAAGACATTTTAAAATAGAGGCTTTGGAGCTAGCAAAGATTTGTAACTTCCTCGTCTCACTAAACCACGTTTTCCAGAGCGGTATCGATAATCTGTATCGTATTCTACACAAGTGTTAGTTATGAAGAGGGACGCAAAATAATAAGAGTAATGCGACGAATATGAATATAAATCGACAGAAACATTGCCAGTAAAGGGGTTAACGCCAATAACTCGACCTTTATAGTTATCTGGAGAAACAACATCATCACCTACACAAACTTCGCCAACACAACCAATTCCGGAAAAGACGTCATCAATATCATAGGAATAATGACTGACATAGGAGTTCAGATCGAGGACAACCTTACTTGTAAAAGGATTAATCCCAATCACTCGTCCACGGTAATTGTCGGCAGACACAACATAATCACCAACACATAGATTCAGTACGCAACCTCGAGTCACATAAATAGCGCGGATATCGTAGGTATAGTGACTCACGTAAGAATCCAGATCAATCACCACAGATTGACGATAGGGATTCACCCCGATTACAGTTCCAGTATAATTGTCTGCAGAGACAACACGGTCACCAGGACATACGCGATAGTAGCCGTCGCTATAGCAAGCGAAACTGCTTGCGCTATAGCCGATGGCCAACAAAATTGTGATTATAGAAAAAGCTTTTTTCATAAAGACTCCCCCTTATTTACAGTTCAGGAGATTGCTCATAGCTAATTAAGAGATAAAAGAATCTCGCAAAAGTCTCACAGCGGCGGCTTTGAACTTTTTTTAAGTTGCCGCAGGGCCATTATAGCGAATGAGATCCGAAACACGCAAATACCTGACAAATATTTCGAGCTACGAGTATAGAAAACATTTACCCTATTTTGGTCGTTGGCTTTGTCGAGATTGGAATAAAGATCAAGGTTTATTTTTCAAGGCAGTGCATTTGAAAATTTGGCTTCTCCAAGAGAACACTCCCGCGCCAGGAAAACTCTTTAAGACGACCCCGCCAATGGTGGTTTGGGAGCAATACTGTTTTGAGTAAGGAGCGTCTCGGCGCTATTACGATTATTGAGACGCTCTTGGGTTATCAATTCTGTTCACAAAGTAATTTAAATTCTGCAAGTAGTGCAATATTCTCGCGACGCTCGGTTGGAGTTCCGCGACCATATTCAATTTCATCGACTGAATTAATCTCTTGCACCATTGGCATAACAGCCTCACAAAACTCTTTGTTTGTTATTTGTTGCGAACAGAGTTTTGCTTCAAACAAAAACACATGAGCCCGCGTGGCCTCAGATCGCCTTGCTATGCCATCTTCGAAATACTTGGCCAATTTAGTATAAAGATCATTCGCCATATTGACGGTAGCTGTATCTCCTTTTTTACAACTCAAAAATGCTTCTGAGTTCAACCCAGCCAGTAACATCGACCCGCACACGATAAGCTTAATAGCTCTCATCAAACCCTCCTATTATTTTTTAAAAATATTGTTTCTAAAGATGAATCGGTCAATCGAAACTTCTTGTCCTGGAGAAGACTTCGAATTATGACGACCCTTATGAATTACAATCCCTTTGAGGTCGAAGTCGTTCGCGGGTCTAAAACTGAAAGCATTCACACTGTTATTGCCGCTGTTTTCAGTAGGCATACCAAAGAGATTGAGTTCTACGGCGATGTGACTCGCCCCATCTTTCCACGCTCGTCAATGAAACCAATTCAAGCCCTCCCCTTGATCTTAACTGGTGCCGCGGAACACTTTAAGATTTCACAACAAGAGCTTGCCTTAGCTTGTGCCTCTCATCGTGGTGAAGCTATGCATACCAACACCGTTCAATCTTGGCTCAAGAAAGTTGGTCTTAGCGAGGCTGATTTAGAATGTGGAACTCATGCTCCCGCAAACACTGAAGGCTTGTATCGGCTATTGCAGAATCATGGCCTACCTTCAGCTATTCATAATAATTGCTCAGGCAAACACTCAGGAATGCTGACAACCGCTGTTCATATGGGAGAATCAACCAAAAATTATGTTTCATTTGATCATCCAGTCCAACAACGAATCACTCAGCAAATTGAAAAACTTTGTCGGTTTACTTTAACACGTGAGTCTTTTGGAATTGATGGTTGCTCCATCCCCGCTCCTTGCCTGCCCTTAATTCACTTGGCGGAAGGATTTTGTGAGTTTGTTGCCCCAACACATTTGACTTCGACAGAGGCTGATGCCTGCGTTCAACTTTTTTCAGCGTTTGTGGCTAACCCATTACTAACAGCAGGAACTGGTCAGTATTGTTCAGAAGTCATCGCCGAAACAAAGGGCAGGGTACTGTTAAAAGGTGGTGCAGAAGGTGTGATGATTGCTGCTATTCCGGAACTAAAGTTAGGAATCGCACTCAAGACTCTCGATGGCAATTCTCGCGCGACTGAGCTTTGTACAAGCGTACTGCTAAATAGATTTGGCCTACTCTCGAACTCGAGCCCATTTCTCAGTCCCAAGATTAAAAACTGGAACCAAATTGAAACGGGCTATATTCGATTGAAATGATAATTGGATTTAAATGGTGGCTGTAGCCGTAGCTGGTACAGGCATCTCATCGATTCGCTGCCGATGAATATAAATCGCCATCAAAATGCCAGGAATGGCAATCATACCACAGCTCAGAAAAAAGTTAACCCAGCCGAGTTGCGCAACCATCACTCCGGAGAATCCGGAAAAAAAATTTCTTCCCATAGTCGCAAAGCTAGTTACTAAGGCATACTGTGTGGCTGTGAAACGCCGATTGGTTAGCAAAGCCATAAAAGTCATAAATGCGGCACTTCCCATTCCACTCGTGATATCCTCAAAGACTACCGCCACAGCTAAGGCCCAAGCTTGCGGGCCTGTGAATACCAGAACTGAAAAAAAGGCAGTTGAAAGTGCCTGTAATACACCGCAAACGATTAGGGAGCGGTAGACTTTCAAATACTTCAACATCACTCCACCAACAAACAGGCCCACGAAAGATGACGACATCCCTACAATTTTCGCGATGAAGCCGACATCTTGATTTGTAAACTGGACATCTACATAGAATTTATTTAGCATTTGTGCAGATAAAGCATCCCCCAGTTTAAATATGACTAAAAACACTACTAGCAATAGCGCACGAGGCCTGGATAAGAATTCTCGAAACGGCTCGACCACTGCTTCCTTTAAAGTACGCAGAGGCACTCCCGTGGCTTTCGGCTCAGGGATGAAAAAAGTTGTTATCACCCCGATGGACATTAGTGCTGCCATCCCGAAGTAAATCTGTCCCCAAGTAAAATACCCACCAACATTGGGACTATCTGGCACTAAGCCAATTGCAAGACCTCCAGACACTAACATGGCAGTACGATACCCATAGGTTGACATGGCCGCACCTAAACCCATTTCTTCGTCTGGCAGAAACTCTCGGCGATAAGCATCGATGGCTGAATCCTGAGTGGCACTAAAAAAAGCCACAATGATCGCCGTAATGACCATGGGTGTGAGTGAAACCTTGGGCTCAAACGTTCCCAGCAGGGCAATAAAAATTATCAGTGCCACTTGAGATAATAGTAGCCATCCGCGACGGCGTCCCCAGCGCGTGATTTGATAGCGATCAAGTAAAGGAGCCCAAACAAATTTTAAGGAATAGGCCAGTCCGACCCAACTGAGGAAACCGATGGTCTTTACGTCAATGCCATCGCGAGCGAGCCACATTTTTAACGTTCCACCACTCAAGAGTAACGGCAACCCACTGGAGAACCCCATGACAACTGTAATAAACATTCTCTTCCACATAGATTGCTGAACTGCTGCTTGCTGAGCACTCGCCATATTCGCCCCTCCAACCCTAGATTATTATGCTTGTACCAGGTGGGTCTAGATAAAACACATTTTCAACAAGTCAATGCAGATCGTTTAAACCAAGTCGAGGCTGCAGGCCCGAAGGCGACTGAAGCGTCTTCAAAGCACGCCTCAGGGAAACCGAGGGACGAGAACGAACACTTGGCTCAAACACCCTGCATTGGATCTAGATAAATGTGAGCTTACGCATTTTCCATAGTAGATGACTGATATAAGGCCTACGCGTTTCTCCAGTGGTAACCATCAGCAACTTGGTGATCTTAAGGTTTTTCGGATCGGTATAAAGTAAGATCAACATTTCGCGAATGAAATTGGTATTCAGAGTCACATAGTTGTCAGTACCCACGCCCAACTGTACACTCTTTTTTTCCCACCAAGAGAAAGGATGATCTTTAAAGTCCTGAAATTTTCCGGTGAGCTTGTTGTTGGAAGAAGGCAGAGCGACCAGCGAAACCCCTTTATCAATCAGACGATTCAAAACGTCATGTTGGTAATGTTCGACCTCACGCGCCGTATGAAACTTGGCCTTTAAAAACAGCGTGACTTCAGATTCCGTTAAACGATGGCCGCGCAAAAGTTTATCACAAACAAACTGGTTAGGACCCCAGTCCATTTCCATCAGTTCCTTATAGGTTTCAGTACCAATGGGGATATGTTGATTAACTTTGTTTAGCTCTAGAACTTTCTGACAGATGCGATGAAAATAGTAATTAGGATTAATTCCTAAGCTAACACCATGTTCTAGGGTATCAATATGCCAGATGTTCATGGCATTATCGACGGCTTGGATGCCTTTTTTCAAAGTATGCCAAACTTCACCATGGTGCGACCGAATTTTAAATCCGCGGTACTGCAATTTACGAAATCCAGAAAACATTTCGTAAAAATGCTCTTTCCGATACAAATCAAGTTCACTTCCCACGGTATCGACATCAGTCATATAGGATTCTAGTTCAGGATATTTTTCGAGCATGTATATCAGTGTGTTAACCTGCTCCTGAAAGTGTTCTTTACGACTTGCGAATTTAGTGGAGTCAAAAAAGTCCTTTTCTTTTCGGAATGAGGGCGAAAGAACAAAGTCAAAATCGGGACGCTCTTTCTTGAAGGCTTTAAACCCCTCATACAGACCCATAATCACATCTTCCGAGGAAACATCATCGGACCCTGGAATATTTTCACCAGAAGCGGAACTCGCTCTGGCCAGGGTGAACTTCAAACGAATTTTACCAACATTATAGCGATGATAAAGTTCATTGGCCATATGATAGGCCGATTCCTTATGGGCCTCACGATCCACTAAAATAAGTTTAGCAAGATAAAGAATTTTTAGATACGCATTAAAACCTTCATTCTCCCGGAGGCGGATCAAGTTATCCACATCTGCAATTTTATTGATCGGAATAGCATCGTTGCCATAGACTTCTTTGATTTTCTTTTCATAGAGTTGGCGGTTGGGGCCTTCAAGCAACTTTTGAATCCGGGGAAAAATAAAATCAGCTGTTAAGGAGCCAGTTAAATGAATATGTTCTTCATTATACTTGACCGGGAAGTGCCGAAAAAACTCAAACAGTCCTTTCGAGACGGGATGCTCCAGCAACGTATTGATCGATACGCGATCTTGCTGGAAATCGGCGAGCAATTCTTTGAACTCTCTCACAAAGTTAAAAGCTGTGTCGTGCTTTTCTTTTAAGTCACTTTGCAAGAGCAGTTCTAAAGTATCTTGTAACGAGATTCCGTTTGTCTCGCTGATGATTCCGGTGAGCCACTTGGTAATTTCATGAATGATGCGATCTTGATGTGTAAGCATAGGTAGAGCTTAACTTGCAGCCTCTCACCTGTCTAACTTATTTCTGTTTATCCCGTTTTCAAGTTTAGAAAAGCTCTCCAGGTCTGAGGCACCTTAGAATTCCGGAGTTCCAACTCTACTGGTGTCATCCAGTGTGGTGGCTCCGGGTCTCGTAAAAGAGGCATACCCGCTGCTGCAGGGGTTCGATTGGCTTTCTTTTGATTACAATGACGGCATGCCGCCACGACGTTGCTCCAGGTTTCTGGACCTTGTTTCGAAACTGGAATCACGTGATCGATTGTCAGCTCTTTATTTGAACATTTCTTTCCACAGTACTGGCAGGTACACAGATCGCGCAAGCAAACATTTTGTTTAGAAAATCGAACGCGTCGATGGGAATTCGCGGACACATAGCTCCTTAGTCTAATAATACTAGGAACTGGGAAGCTAGCTCGCGGCGAGCTCACCGAAAAGTCATGGAACTCTAAAACTTCAACTTTTTCTGTTAGCCATAAAACAAGTGCCTTTTTCCAACTGATAACCTTCAAGGCTTCATAAGAAGAGTTCAGTAATAAAGCGGCACGTTTTTGGACCTTTTTAATCTTTTCTTTGGCCGCCCCCTTTCTTCGCATTGACTTTATTATTTATATTGTAGTTAATTTTGTGCCAAAGAAGCAAGGCCAGTGACCATTCTAAAGTTTTTCAATAGGATATAAGAAACACTTATGCCATCATTCGATATCGTCTCAGAAATAAACATGCAAGAAGCCGACAACGCCGTAAACCAAGCCCTCAAAGAAATTGAAGGACGCTATGATTTTAAAGGGAGTAAAGCAGAATTAACTTGGGATAAAAAAGAAATCACACTTGTTGCTGAAGATGATTATAAGATCGGCGCTATGAAAGACATTCTCCAGTCAAAGTTTCATCGTCGTGGAATTGATATGCGCGCACTCAATTATGGAAAAGTTGAAGAAGCAGGCGGGAGAATGTTGAGGCAAAAAATCACTCTAAATCAAGGTATCGAAAAAGAGAAAGCAAAAGAGCTTACAACATTTCTCCGCGATACGAAATTGAAGATTCAACCACAAGTCGTGGATGAGAAGGTACGCGTTTCCTCTAAAAGCATTGATACACTTCAAGATACAATCAGTTTGCTGCGCTCAAAAGATTTCGGAATTCCGCTCCAATTCAATAATATGCGATCATGATATTTGCATTTCGACCGATTGATCCGTTAAGATTAGACTTAGCCTCAGGTATTCTGAGGAGGCTTATAAGGAGGCCCAAGTGGGTAAGAAGTTATATGTAGGCAATTTGCCTTTTTCTAT
Organism: uncultured Pseudobdellovibrionaceae bacterium; assembly: GCA_964648725.1. Lineage (GTDB taxonomy): Bacteria > Bdellovibrionota > Bdellovibrionia > Bdellovibrionales > Bdellovibrionaceae > CAUJGP01. Next base: position 20,158 of record CAZYOE010000008.1, read on the forward strand.
TGACGATCAACAACTGCATCAGGCGTTCTCGAGCTATGGCCAAGTAATGTCGGCCAAAGTTATTATGGATAGAGACTCCGGCCGTAGCAAAGGTTTTGGATTTGTTGAAATGTCAACAGATGAAGAGGCACAGAACGCATTGGGTTCAATGAACGGCACCCAATTAGGCGGAAGAGATATCAATGTTTCTGAGGCACGCGATCCCGGTCCACGCACCGGTGGACCTCGCGGCGGAGGTGGCGGTGGTTTCCGTGGTCGCAATGGTGGCGGCGGCGGCGGACCTCGCGGTGGTGGCAGTGGCCGCCCTCAGGGGAACAGACCTCCTCGTCGATTCGGCGACGATTAGTTTAATAAATAATTCTCATTTAGAGACTTTGGGCCGGTTTTGCCGGCCCTTTTTTTATATTATGGTTACAATCTGTACGCACCCCATTTCTATGCTATCCTGAACTTGTAAGAGGGAATGGCATTAATGAGTGTTGCATGTATTATTGAGCAAGATGCTCAAACAATTTTGCAAATTGAAACGGCTCTAAATGAGATCGATAATCGCTTAAATGTATTGGTTTTTAATGATCTTGAGGGCTTCTATAAATGGTTCAACGAACTCATTCACAACAATGACCCTAACATCAAAAAAGAAGATTTAAAGCTTTTGATCGGTGACATAAAATTTCTCGGACCAAATTATTTTTCCTTAATCGAGAAAGTTCGAAAATTGATGGCTCGCCGGGGAATTCTGAAAAGGGAGGAAGATCTCGCCATTCTATTAACAGCTTTTGACTCCCCAGATATGAATTACCGCCAAATCGAGAGCAGGATTATTACAAACTTGCTTTTTAAGCCCTTTGATCTGCCTATACTTAAACAACACCTTCAAATTGCACTCGCCAACCAAAAGGCCATCTCTGATTTTGTCGTATTCAGCCAAAAATTAAATGCGACAGCAGAAATGCTGAAGGAAGTACAGCTGGAGTCCTTTACAGAGCTTGGTTTCACCACCCGAAGCAATCGAGAATTAAGGATTAATGATATCTCCAAATATTATAGCGAACACTTTCAGGCGAATGGAAAATCAAGTTTGCTCGCAAAATGCATTTCTTGTCATCCACACCCCAATAACCCTGAGGAGTTTGAAACGGAGTTTCGCTATACAGGATTAACCAACCCCCAAGTAAAGAAGCTACGGCATTCACTTTTTTCAATTGACCTTGGACCTACTGAGACATCCACAATTTCCAAAAACGTAATACCTCGTGCAGATAAAAAGAAAATGTCTTCCGATCCTAGCATCAACTTTGTGGTTTTTGTTAAAGCGTCTGGCGACTCCAGCATCGAACTTAAGGATTCACTGGAGCAAAACCTTTTAAATGTTACAGTTACTCTTAATAAAAATATGGTTTCCTTCACCGAGGCCTTAGCTAAAAATGATTTTTCTGTGTTGGGTCCCAAACCTATTCACGCCCTAATACTCAACATTGATTACTTCAGCCCCTCACACGGAGTCGAGACTTGGACTAAAATTCAAAAACAAATTGAAGATTCGAACATGGCGATGAAAACCCCAAATCCTAAACCTAAGGTTTTCCTGACGTCCTCTCATGAAGTGGGTGATGAACAATTGCGATCCTGGTCTGAAGTTATTGAGGATGTCATTCACACCCCTATTGATCGCCCCTATTTAAATAAACGCCTCATTACTTTATTTCCGGAAATTCAGCCACGAAATGAGGCGATGGAAATTTTGAAGACAAGTACCCGTGATGTGATTCGCGTGGCTAATCCCATTGAGCTCACCTCGATTTCAGAAGCTTGTATAACGATGAAATATTACAGGCCGATTTCTTTTCATTCATTTCGGCGATTTTGCCTCCCTTCCTCTAATGGGAGTGAAACATTTGAATTACTGGCTTCTTGCTATTTCAATGAAAAAAAGGACAATATCTATATTAACCACTTTGTGTTCTTTGGTATTACTGATAAATACCTAAAATACATTCGCAAGTGGATTCTCGAACGCTATATTGCCTCGAAAGAGTCCGCAGCTTAACGAGCAGGACTATGAACTCTGATTGGAACAAATCAAAAACTGAAATTTCGCCATCCATTGCAAAAGCCGTACAAGCTCTGAAAGAGGGAGGTGTTGTCGCCATTCCGACTGAAACCGTTTATGGTCTTGCCGCAAAAATTACGAGTGACTCTGCCATCCGTAAAATTTTTAGTACCAAAGATCGACCTTTTTTCGACCCACTCATTGTTCATGTGACCTCAGTTGAGCAAGCAAAAACCCTGGTTAAAGAGTGGCCACAGAGTGCTCAAATCCTTGCGGAAGCTTTTTGGCCGGGCCCATTAACCTTAGTCCTCCCCAAAAATAATTCCGTGACTGACCTTATTACCTCGGGACTTGAAACTGTGGGCCTTCGTTGCCCGCGACACCCAATGGCTCGTGCGATTATTGAAAATCTGGGTGAACCCGTGGCGGCACCGAGTGCTAATAGATTTGGCAGAACAAGCCCTTCAACCGCACAACATGTTGCCGATGAATTTAAGAACAAGGTGCTGGTTGTTGATGGAGGACCTTGTGAAGTGGGAATTGAATCCACAATTGTTAAACTCAATGAAAGTCATAGCACCATTGATTTAACCTTACTCAGAGCGGGCGCGATAGTTCCTGAACAAATGAAAACTGCCTTAGAAAACTGCTCTCATAAACAGATTATATTTCATCAACCGGGCCGTAACATCGAGGCTCCAGGCCAAGTTAAACACCATTACATGCCGACCATTCCCGTATTGTCGATCAATCGGACAACTTGGGATTCGTTTAATTGTTCCATCGAAAATGTAAACCTCCATTTAGGCGCATCTTTTCTTCAACCTTGTTTTTTGAACTTAAATTCGTCCCCGGAACAAGCAGCCCGGGAGCTTTATAGCGAACTCCGAAAATGTAGCACTCCACCCCATGATGTTATTGTCTTTATCAAAGACTCTCATCATCAGGGTGAATATTGGGCTGCGCTCCTCGACCGCCTTAACCGAGCATCAACCTACAGTTTATAAATCAAGCAAAAGACTTTCGTTTGATACCCTTTTCAGTTAGAAAGTAGACCAAGGCGGCAAGGAGAAGGCGCGGAGCCTTACTTCCTGTAAGGCGCACAAGCCGACGACGCAGCCAACGATGGGCTACGAACTAAATGGAAATGGCATTGGTTCTATTTATTGATTTGCCAGCAACTCACTGGTTCGCTAAGCTCCCACTTGCTATGATTTTTGTTCGTATTTTCCGAGTCTTGAAATTAGCTTCAGCCGTTTTTATTTTTTTGGCGCGAGCCCTTGTTATTCACTTATTCACGGCCGATCATCATCTTCGTCGGCGAAAGTTTTCACACAATGTTTTAGATTCCTGTAAACGAGGTCTACGCGCCTTTAACGTAGAACTTGAAACCATAAACCCACCCCACGGTGAAAAACATAATCTCATCGTCGCAAATCACCTGGGGTACCTTGATATTTTTGCTATAGCTTCAACGGTTCCCACACTATTTGTTACGTCTGTTGAAATGAAGGAAACCCCTTTTCTTGGGCTTCTTACAGAAATGGCAGGCTGTATGTATGTTGAGCGGCGCAGTCGCAATAATATACACAATGAAATAAAAGAAATTGAAGCGGCCCTCAATGATGGCTTCAATGTCGTGATCTACCCGGAAGGTCGATCTACGAATGGAGAAAAAGTGCATCCCTTTAAAAAGTCGCTCCTCATGGCTTGTGCGGGAAGTGAAGCCAACATTCTTCCCGCGGTCATTAACTTTAAATCGGTGAATGGCGAGCCCATGCAACAAAAATTTCGCGATTGGGTTTGCTGGTATGACGACATGCCTTTCCTCAGTGCCGTTTGGAACGCCTCGCAAATGTATCATTGCAAATTAACTCTTGAGTTTTTAAATGAGGTCTTAGTTTCTGGTGATTCCAGTCATCGTGATATTGCATTGAGTGCTCAATCACAAATTGAAGACAAATACGTTCCCATTCCCTTGCCGCCTAAAACAGTGTGACCCGTGCATTGATAGTCGGGCCAATAACGACTTGTTTAATGTAAACTCGTATTGGAACGAATCGACATTATTTGTGCTAAGCGATCCTGCTGACTAACAACAGAATCCTGAATTGAGACTAATTTCTTATAGAGCTTATTCTTCGCCTCCAAAATAGCCTCATAAATATTATCAGAAGAGCCCACTTCTTCTAAGCTCACACCATTTTCTTTAATGGTGATAAGAATATTATGCGCTAACGCCTTTTTACTTCGGACTTCGTGCCGATCCTTCGAAACCACTGAGACCAAACTGGCAGAAGTAAGGAAGGGCTCAAAATCAACTATCTGCTGGTAAATAAATGACTTTACTTCTGGGGTCTCTTCAATTGGTACTGTTTTAAGCTGCCTATTGTCCATTAAGAACCTCCCTGTGATAGAGGACTTAGCATAACCCTAGTATAACTTGTTGGCTCAAACCTTGCTGTCAAGTTTGGCAATAGGAAATATAATCGATATAAAGTATATTTTTTTGACGAGTCCTTCTATTTTGAGACATCTCAAAATGTCACGCATTTGGTCAAGACCCCACTTGTTTCAAAAAGGCAGCCTTGCTGAATAGGTCATGACACGATAAATGTTTTAAGAATGACACCATCGCAAATTCGCTTACTTCAGACATACAAAAAGACCCTGCTATTTTTGGATTTCTTGGGTCTTACCCTTATCTTCTTAATCACTTTCAGCTTGAGGATGGAATTAAGTTATAGTGTCGCCTTGGAACAACCCCTTCTTTTGGGAATAGTGATCGTTAATCTAGCGATGCTCTATGTTTTTGGCGCCTATGACATCACGGCAGAAATAAGCACCTTTGAACGATTCCTTCGGGTACTTTTTGCCGGATTATTTGGTTTTGGACTTTTTGTCGGTTTTGTTTACCTCATGCGGGCCGAAGTTTCAGGATTAATAGGACGAGGTGTTTTCTTAACATCATTTTTTCTATTCTTAACTTTTGCTTTTCTTCTTCGCCTCATGATTGGTTGGCGACTTCAGTACCTCCGTGAATCACGGTGGATGTGGCTCGCGTTTGGAGATTTACCTATAATTGAGAGACTCAAGCAAGATGCGAGAAAGAATTCCACTCTTGGCCAACTTGAAACAATACTTGTGGAAGAACCTGATGACTTTAAGCTGGTGCTTAATCGCCTTCATGAACCTTGGGAGGGAATCATTATCGCCACCAAGATGCCTCTCCCTGAAGAAATCTCTTCGACATTCTTACACCGAAGACTCGGGAGTGGGCTTCAAGTTGTTAGTTTGACCCAAATCTATGAGCACTTTTGGGGCAAACTTCCAGTTCATTTCTTAGAAAACCAATGGCTGCTTACTACTGAAGGATTTAGTCTGACCCACAATCCTATTGGCCTCAGAATCAAACGTCTCATGGATATTAGCCTTTCCTTAGTTTTGCTGGCCGTGACTTGGCCAATACTCCTGTTCACTATGTTTGCGATTAAAATCGACAGCCATGGACCAGTGTTCTTTAAGCAAATGCGAACAGGCAAAGATGGAAAGGACTTTTCCATTGTAAAGTTTCGGTCAATGACGACTGATGCAGAAAAAGACGGCGCGCAATGGGCTAAAAAAAATGATGCCCGGGTTACTCGCGTCGGCAAATGGATCAGGCTCACTCGAATTGATGAACTTCCGCAAATCATTAATGTGCTCAAGGGCGAGATGAGTTTTATTGGTCCCCGTCCCGAGCGACCTGAATTTAATGAAAAACTGGAACAACAAATTCCTTACTATCAACTCCGTCATTTGCTTCGCCCAGGTATTACAGGATGGGCCCAAGTAATGTACCCCTATGGGGCTTCTGTTGAAGATGCTGTTGAAAAGCTGCAATATGAACTTTATTACATTAAAAATTATACCGTAGGACTTGATCTCCTGATTGTTCTGAAAACAATAAAAATTGTTTTATTCGGTAAGGGCCGATAAAAAATACATGGGGCACTCTAATAACACCAATTTTTGGGAACAACTTCACTGCTGGGTTTTGTGGAACTAAAGTGACACGGCAGTTAAATTATTTGTAAAAGAGTTGCCTATTTCTCTCTTAATTAGGCTCTCCGCGGCACTGAAGAGATTGCGCAAGTGACAGAATTCTCTTGCTTTTTTGACCATAAGTTACCATCAATAGGCAGAATCAAAAATTTGGGAGCCGTAATATTTTTACGGATAAATTCGATGGCATCAATACGATATTTTCTGTGCTTTTGCGTTTTTGTATTTACAGCATCTTCTGCCAATGCTCACGATTATGTTAATGAACCAACCATCCATTGGTCCAAAGACGGCCGCTTTGATTTTTGTGCCGATTCAAAACATTTCGACTACCGAAATGCTTACTGGTTGGCAGCAATGTCCTATTACTCTTATTGGCACCCTGCTTATATAGAACAGATTTTTACTGCACCCCTTGGCAAACCCCTCAAACTCAAATTGAAGGGCCCAAATGGCGAACCAAACGGAATCGCCGAAACCTATGGCCTGGGTTGGAAGGGCCATACAGATTTTTTTACGAGTGCATCCCTTAATCCCCATTCTCCAAAAACATACAATGATCACCATGCCTCCTATTTTACTGCCCCCCTTCCCGCTGAAGCCTGTATCAAAAGAGAAAAACAATGGTGCTTTGGCACAACTTTGCATCAAGTTCGCGGACAAATGGAAATTAATGAGTGCGGAAAAAATCTAGAGCTGGCGATGATGACCCAAGAGCGACTTCACAATGTGAATGAGCTGGTCAGAGGAATCGAACAAGATTTCGCAACTCGCAAACAAGCACTGATTGATAAAAAAGTGATTGAACATTATGTCAGACTTTATGAAGAGAAAAAGCAAGTTGATTTAGGCTTGGACTTCACTGATCCACACTTCGAAGAGCGTTGTGAGATCTATCGAATCGATACCGATTTTACTCCTGATGTTCAAGCCATTTGGGTAGAAAGTCCGGAGTTAGTGATCGCAGCGTTTCGTGGAACTGAGCAAGATAACTTTATTGATTGGACCACTGATCTAGCCACATCCTTCCAGCTGAATCATAAGTACCTTCCTTTTTGGAAACGTAATGTTCATAAAGGTTACGAGCAGTCTCTTGAGATTTTGGATGATTGGTTGCAGTCAGAGGTTAACCAGCTTTTTAAGCGTTATCGAAATGCCTCTAAAATTCCGATTTTTTTAACTGGCCATAGTATGGGAGGAGCCATCGCTACTTTGGTTATGACGACATTGCTTGAGCGTAATCAAAAGGTCTCCAAAGATCTTCGTCTCAATTTAAAATCAATTTATACCTATGGATCTCCAAGAGTTGGCAATTTGAATTTTGCTCACACATTTGAAAAACTCAATCTCTCTGAAAGAGTCGGCGTTTTTAGAATGGTACATAACAAAGATGTTGTTACCAAAGCGCCCTGCCTGGACTACTCGCACTTTGGTACAAATGTGCAATTGTTCACACCAAAAAGTAGTTCATATCCGTCCACTCAGGTTTCGGTTTTAGTAAACCCTCGCCCATCAGACGACTACAACTATTGTGCGTGGGGACCTTCGTTTCTCGATAATTTATATAATTTCAAAAAATACGTCCGCGACCATTATCTCGAAGCCTATTATGGTGCCCTGTCCACCACTCGAACAGAGCTTCAGCACTCGCTTCGAATTGAAGAAATAAATTATAGGAACAAGAATGGTCGATTAAATGCCCCGGCAAATCCTTATCAGTTTCCCGCGAACTGCGGCAAGGTTTCCATTCAAACCCCAACCGCGCCAGGTTATCTAAAGTATAATTACCAGCCATTGCCGTTTGAAATCGAATATTAACTGAACCATTCTTGTAACAATTCTCAAATTGGATCCGCACGAACGTTTCATTTTTGGAATTATTATTTAGTCTTGTCCTAACACTAAAGCAGTTTTTGAATTCCACCGATCAGTGAAATGTGAAAAACCTTAAGCTGATCTTTTTTTTACTTTCCGCTGGATTAATGGTGACTGGTTGTGTCCGACCAAACAAGAAGACTTCAACAGTCACTTTTACCTTTCCAAAGACTACTGGTCACTTCAGTACTAACAATAAGACTTTGCAAGCTAGAACCATTGGTCAAACCTGGGGTTTAGAAAGTCCCAAAAGTTTTGATGAGTTAAACTGCTTTGCCGTTCTTGTGGAACTTGCTGATCATCAATCACCTCAAGGATTCTGCACAGGTCCATCGGGTCTTACAATGTCCAAACCTCACCTCGGATTTGGTTTATTTCCGCAAGGGTCTCAGGTTCAACTGGAGATCCCTTCTGGCTCCTCTAGAAAATTTCAGTTGCTCGGATGGAAGTCCTCAGTTCAATGTTCACCCGCCCAACTCATGGACCGAAATCAATATTCAGCCCCCTTTATAATTGGAACTCAAGTAGTTGATCTAGCGGCGGGAGAAACAACTGACGTGCCCATTGAGGCGAAGCTCGAGTCAACTGGTGAAATTTCAGATTGCTCTGAAGTTCCATGGCAAGGTGGGGGACTTATTACTTCCCCAATCGCTACGGCCACTCTATTGCCAACTTCAACTCCAACTCCAACTTCAACCACAACTGCAACGCCAACCCCAATTCCGACTCCAATTTACTCGACTAGCACTTCATTAGTGACTGTCAGCCAAGCAACAGTCGCTTCGGGTAGTTCTACAAACGTAACCTTAACGGCAAGAGATTCTTTAAACAATACACTGCCAATGGCCACGGCTATTCCCGTAAGTTTTACGCTTTCGACGTCTACGGGACCCACTGGAACTTTTGCCGCTATTACTGATAATGGCGATGGAACTTACTCGTCTATTTTAACTTTGTCTGGCGGAACTGGTTCTGTCACTCTTGGCGCTTATATGGGTGGAGTCTTAGTAACCTCATCAATGCCTTCCATTTCGGTCACACCAGGCGTGGCATCCGTGGCATTTTCTTCCCTTTCAGTTTCGAATTCCACTGTCGTTTCTGGAAACAGTGTAACCGTCACTCTACAATCCAAAGACAGTAGTGGTAACCCTTTCACTTATGGAGGACTTCCTGTTGCCTTCAGTTACTCTGGAGGTTCCTCCTCAGGTAGTTTTGGATCAGTAACCGACAACTTGAATGGGTCTTACACAGCCACATTCACAGGTGCTATTGCTGGGTCTTCGATATCAATCTCAGCTACGATTGGCGGAGTTTCAGTGACATCCACTTTACCAACAATAATGGTATTACCAGGTTCAGCCTCATTGGCAACCTCCCTCATTACTGTTTCCGGATCGTCCGTCAGCTCAGGCTCCTCAAGAACTGTTATGGTTACAACAAAAGATGCTGCCGGAAACAATCTTACTTCTGGTGGATTGGGAGTTTCCTTTGGAAAAAGCGGCGGCACTTCAACAGGAAATTTCTCTGGAACAATTGATAATGGCGATGGAACCTATTCATCTATATTCACTGGACTTGCCGCAGGAACTGCAACGAGCATCTCGGCAACAATCGGTGGAAGTTCCGTAACAAGTACGGCTCCCACAATTACTGTAACTCCAGGAACAGCGAGTGCCGCCAACTCAACTTTAACCGTAAGCTCAAATACTGTGATCGCTGGAAACAGTGTTACAATCACACTTCAAGCCAAAGATAATGCGGGTAATAGTTTAAACGGCGGCGGTTCAACTGTTGCATTTAGCTATAGTGGCGGCACTTCCACAGGCACCATTTCAGTAGCCAGTGATCTAGGCGACGGAACCTATTCAGCTACCTTTACCGGAAATACAGCTGGATCACCAACTACCATCAATGGCATCCTCAATGGCTTTGCGCTAACTTCCACTTTACCCACAGTTTATGTCACTCCAGGCTCCATCTCGACGACTAATTCATTCATTACTATTTCTAACAGCAACTTTCAATTTGGCCAGTCTGAACAAGCCACTTTAATTGCCAAGGATAATTACAACAATCTGCTCACCCACGGCGGCGCAACAGTCACATTTTCAACCTCAGGTGGAAGCAGTGCCGTTTCGTTTTCTGCAGTCACGGATCTAGGCAATGGTACCTATGCTGCAAATCTCACCGGATCAATACCAGGGACAACCACAGCTTTATTCGCAAATATAAACGGTACTACGGCCACATTAGCAACCCCTTTAACTGTGAACCCGCTTTCTTTAACCGTCGCACCAGTTTATCCTTCAAACGGGGCAAACTGGAATGATTATGTCGCCTTTGATAATACGCCCACCGGAACCAATTTGTGGGATCAAGATGACAGTCCTTGCACGGGTTCTGAAATGAGCTACTATGGCGAATCCTATGGCTGTATTCATGGTGGTGAGCTAAGGAAAGTTTCCATACCAGGAATTTCAAACTGCAATCTGCTCACATTGGAAGACTCATTACTTTCCTTCAATTGGAAATGCGAACTAAAGGCAGGGGTTGCGACTTTCTACAGTACTGGTCTAAAAGAGAAAAAAGGTTTACGCGATCTTATTAGCACTGGTGGATATTGGGAATTGATGTCAGTGATACTCCGATCTAGTGGCACAATCGTAGGTACGAGCAGCCCAAACACCTGGTGGTCCAACCCGGTAACGCCTATTGCGCCAAATCCAGTATCGATTACCCATTTAAGCTCTCCAGGCACAATATATTATACAAACAGCACACTGACGATCCTTGGCTTAAACATTAATTCGCCAAAAACGTCTATTGTGACTCTAGGGAGCGCAAGCTTGTTGTCGACTGGCACTTTTAATCAAAATTTCATGATGAACGAATGCTTTGCGGGATCACCGGCGGGTTCTCAAATGATCTGCGCCGATTCAGTAAACTATCTTTGGTTAGAGGCAAACGTTAACAACAGCAACGGCAACTGGCCCCTAACTACTGGTATTAAACTTAAAAATTCCCGTTTTAGCCGAATCAACAATTCATTTGTCGCAAACTCAACTAATCCAACTATGATTATCAATCGAAGTGCTCGCTATACAACCGATGGAACCATTGATGTTAATTTTTTTAGTTCAATGGGAAGCGGCTTTAATGGAACAGTGAATACTGTGGTGCATGATCCCTCTACATATAAGATTTACGTCGGTGGCTCATTTAACATATATAATGGCGTTTCGAGACCTTACATAGCAAGACTCAATCTAGACGGCTCCCTCGACACCACCTTTGCCCTCACTGGCACCGGTCTCAATAATGCTGTTTTTGCAATCGCAATAGATTCGAGCAACTCAAAAGTCTATGTTGGTGGAGCTTTTAGTGCCTACAATGGATCTGGCACGAATGCTAACCGACTCTTACGACTCAATTACGATGGGTCCTTGGACTCCACTTTTACTACTGGGATCGGTCCAAACAATAATGTTAACTCTATCGCTTTTGAAAACGGTTCGGGAAGAATCTATATTGGCGGAGCATTTACACAATTTAGCGGAACCACCAAAAATTATTTTGCCCGCATTAATCCGGATGGAACTTTAGACAGTGCCTATGCATCGGGTAGTCCCAATAGCTCAGTACAAAAAATTGTTTTAGATTTTGTTAACTTTAAGGCCTACTTGGCTGGCTCATTCACAAGCTATGCCGGAATAGCCCGCAAATATGTGGCAAAAGTTGACCTAACTAACGGTGCACTGGATACCGGTATGGTCCCATTAGGTAGTGCCTTTAATCTTGCGGTTAAGGACATTGATGCTGACTTCTCATCTGGCAAGCTTTACGTCGCCGGTGCCTTCACGTCGTACAATGGAGTCCCAGCTCCATACTTATTACGTCTTAATGCTGATGGTTCTCTTGATAGCACTTTTACTCAACCTGGCTCAGGACTCAATAGTCCAGTAAACTCAATTTATTTTGATGCTAACATGGGTAAGCTTTATGCTGGTGGAGCATTCACTCGCTTTGATAAAGTTGAAGTCAATAGAGTGATGCGTTTTAATCTCGATGGAAGCCGTGACCTTTACTTTGCTGAGTCAGGTAGTGGCCCCAAAGACTCCATCAATGGACTGGCCTTCGATTCGACCAATCAGTTTCTTTATGTGGGTGGGCTCTTTACAGGCTTTGTTACCAACACCCAAGCCGCCCTTGAACTAATCAACTCTGATTCAAATCTGATTTCAGGGTTTAATGCCACTTTAGTTGGTCACCGGGGTGGACTACGTCTGTTAGGCACTTACAATCGTATCGAGTCTTTGAGTGTTGGGCAAAATGCCGACTCCCTTTCGTTGAGTCAAAGTTTGTTACAGATTGCCCCTGGCTCAAATTATAATCGACTACAAAAAGTCAAGTTGGGAGGACTCCTTACTAGCGGTTCCGCAAGTTATGGATTGTTACTCGAGGGCAACGGAAACTTTCTCAGTGATATTTCGATTTTCAATATTGGGGATACCACCGGCATGAATTCAGGTATGAAAATTGAAGACGGAGCTTCAGCCAACGTGATGGTCGGAGCACTCATATCGGGAACGGCAAATGCGGGAATCGAATTCGGAGGCTCAAGTACTAACCCATCCAATAACAATATTATCTATAATGTTACTACTGTGAATAACACCTACAACGGCCTCTTTATGACTGGAGTGATGAACAACAATCTCATTCATAATTTCATCTCGATCAATACTGACAAAGGGATTCAATCGCAATCCGGCACCGGCACAGGCTCCTCTGGCAACATTTTAAATAACATTGTGTCTGCAAACAATGGTTCCGCAATTGCGATTGACCTCGCGGGTAGTCAAGCAGGCAGCTTTACTGGCTATATAGGTATAGGCAACGGTGGTGGGTCTTGCACCTTTGGTTCATTTTCAGGAAATTGTTCCGGTGCCCTCACTCTTGATTATACGTCTGCCTTTGCTGGTAAAATTATTAATGATGATCCTACCAATTATTCAGACTTTAGTGGAACAATCACTAACTCGGGAGCAAATGATTGGCTTGGATTTAATAATTATTTCCAACAGTGGGGCAAAGAAGTCGCTAATCTTTTTCCAGATCCTAGCCTGGTAGGTCCTTGCTTGGCCGGAACCACGTGCCGCATCTTTGATTGGCGAACCTCTACAGTAGGAAATCTCAGTCAGCGCAGCTTTAATGGCAGCACCAGCCAAGGTCCTTTTTTCAGTGGTTCTGCCTGCCCAAGTGCCGTAGATGGAAACGTTACTTTCAATCACAACGCAAAAACATTTTTGAAACACGCCATTGAAATAACCAACGACAACAAAGGCAATAACGACGGTCTCTGTGAAAGCAATGAAGATTGTATTTATGCTCCAAACATAGGGGCTTTTCAGGGAGAAGGCGACTATAAAGTCAATGGCACCTGCATTTTCAACAATGGGTCAGTGAGCAATGTGCAAATGTTCGGGTACCCAATCACCGGCATTTGATTCTCTTCAAGCCTTTTTCAGCAGAATCTATTTAGATTCTATTGAGAAAGAGCCAAATTCAAGGCGGCAAGCTTCAAATCGAACGAGGCGTAGTTCCCCTACGTTGAGTGAGAGATGAAGCGAAGCCAACGCAGAAGTTGGCCTTTTTCAGCAGAATCTATTTACTCAAAATCAGGCCATACATTCTCGGGGAGCTTAAACCACTCCACGGCATCAATGGTGGCTTGCACTTCATAAGCTCGATATTTCTGATTCCACAAAGCACTCGACCAGTTAGCTTTCGTCGCTAAATAATTTTTATTGTCAGGAGTCTGAACTTTAGTTACCAGTTTCTTCTTTTTGAGCGATTCATCACGGCCTACCAGAAACTGCAGCGCCTCTATATTTAACATAACAAACTTTACATCTTTGTTATCTAGTGAAAAGAACTGAAGTCCACGATGCAATAGTCCCGAAAAAATTAACGGCGAAGGCGTCTCGCTACATTCTTGCACCACGATGACTTTGTCCGAACGCTGTTGCATTTCTAAGATGTCCTCAACGGTTGGCCACTCACAAGTGATTAGTAAAAGATTCTGGGCTTTTAATGCAGGAAAAGCATCTGGCTTGATCGGAGTCAGCCATGGAAAACTCCATAGCCCCTCATCGTTTTCAGCCATGATATGATAATTAACTTCTTCAAGGGCTAAGGTCTGAAATTCATGCAGTTCATCTGAAGTCCACGATCCGCTTCTTTGGACTAATAGATCAACGCGCACGAAACAATTCGGATGAGCATCGAGATCATTATTTATCTTTGCAGCAAAATTCCATCCCCATTCGCGAAAGCCGACTCGCTCAAAGGCACCTTTCCAAACGTCTGCCTCCATTCGCGCAAAACCATCCATCTCCGAAAGGGTCATCTCGCTAAGGGCAACCTCATCCGATTGAGACAGTGCTTCAATAAAACGCCCTATTTTTTTAAAAAAATCAATCTGTTCTGTGACCGATAAAACCTGAAACGCCTGCCACAACTTTTGGGCAATCCAAAAACTCATTGAAAATGGGGTCAATGCTTCTGCTCGTTTAGAAAATGATGGACTCATACATAATGAAGCAAAAGATTCATCTTTTAATGAAGACTTACAATAACCGGACCAAGAAGTTGCTAATTGCGGCCATTGGCCCAACACCATCTGCCACTGAAGATAGGTTTTGTCGCGAACTCCCAAGTTCCACATTAAAAAATCTGTGAGCACCTCTAGGCGAAGCAAACCCAAGCCATGACCTTTTTGAGATTGTTGAATCCAAGACTTCAAATAGGATCTCTCTAAACACCAATCTTTTTTTAAAAAAATCTCTTCGCTAACCTCAATGGTGTCAGAGGACACTCGTATAAGTTCGGCAGCTCCGGAGTGCACTATCAATTTAATTGGCTGCTGAGGCATGAAATTTGTTTTAAGAACACTCTCGAACTGATTAATGCGTCTTTGAATTTCCGCAAGCTTCTCAATAAAAACTTTGGACAAAGGCACTTTAATATTGGCCTGACAATTATAAGTAACCGCAGTCTGGCCATCTGGAAAAACCCATTCCATTTGGCTCAACAAACTGCTTTCTATACAAATAGGCTTGCGGGTCAAAAAGGCCAAAAGTATTAAATCAACAACTAAAAGTCCAATCAGAAACGCCATCATGCGTTTACCATTAGGTGCGAATTTCTTTCGCCATTTTGAAATCATAAAAAGCAAACTCCAAGTCTCTGTTTACCTTGGCCATAAGCGAGTCCCACTTTGGATGGCAACAGTTTTTTCATTGCCTGCGAGAGCCATTGATTTATTTCCAACAGCGATGCCAAATTCACGCCTGTATCAACCCCAAGGCTATTAAAAAGATAAATGACATCTTCGGTGGCAACATTACCGGTGGCCCCGGGAGCATAAGGGCATCCGCCTAAACCACCAATGCTTGCATCAAACACCGTGAGCCCCATCTCATAGCTCTTCAAAATATTTGCGACAGCCTGCCCACGAGTATCGTGGTAATGACCGGCCAATATGGAGGGCTTAAATTTTAATAACAATGTTGTTAACAGTTTTTCTACATCTCCTGCGCTTGCGAGACCAATCGTATCCCCCAATGAAATTTCGTACGCCCCAAGATCCAACATTCGTTGTACGTTTTCAACAACTCGATTTCTTTCAATCGGACCTTCAAAGGGACATCCAAAACAGGTGCTTAAATAACCACGAATCTTAACACCATTCTCAAGGGCTAACTTAGCAACTGCCTGAAGACGAATGAAACTTTCGGCAATTGAACAATTGGTATTTTTTTGCGAAAACGCTTCTGAACAAGCCGCAAAAATAGCAATCTCTTTAACACCCAAACGCAGAACCGCTTCCATCCCTTTTTCATTGGGAACCAAAGCTGACATAGCAATATTTTGAGGGATAACTTGATTGTGCTGCTCAGAAATAGCTCGCTTAAACAAGTCCTCAGAAGCTGCCATCGCAGGAACCCACTTTGGACTTACAAATGAACCAACTTCAATCGAGGTAAGGCCAGCTCTAACTAACTTTTGCAAAAGTTCATGGCGGGTCTCGGCACTCACTTCGATACTTTCATTCTGCAGTCCATCACGCAAACCGACTTCGACAATTCGTACCGCTGGTTTCGTTTTACTCATAAATCAACATCCTTGAACTTATAATTGGCTTCCCAAATCTGCTACAGTAACGCCATTTTCTTTGAATCTAACGAGCACCTGCCCCAGTTGAACTTGGTCACCCACCTTAACCAATATTTTTTCAACGGAAGTACTCATTTCGCTTTTTAAAGTATATTCCATCTTCATCGCTTCCATTACAACTACAGCTTGACCGATCTCAATGGGTTGATCTGCAACAACGAAAATTTTGGTTACCTTTCCAGGCATAGGCGCGATAACTTGTGACGTAGACGACTTACCTTCAACGGACTTTCGTTTCCTCGTACCCTTTGTGCTTTCCGTTGTATAGGTTTGACCTTGATGA
The DNA here is from genome assembly GCA_964648725.1 of uncultured Pseudobdellovibrionaceae bacterium. GTDB lineage: Bacteria > Bdellovibrionota > Bdellovibrionia > Bdellovibrionales > Bdellovibrionaceae > CAUJGP01. The sequence goes on from CAZYOE010000008.1 coordinate 36,651, forward strand.
TGCACCCAAAGTTTTCCCTGGATGATCTGAGCATAACCCTCAAGTTTCTTACCATTATTTTCAATAATCAGTTTTCGACTCATACGCCCCTCCAAAAACCTAACCACGGACTCGATTCTTTTGTTCCTTGAGATGAATTACTCTCATCCAAACGCCGCAAAGCTTGATCGATAAAGACCTGTGTTTCAGCGGATACCGTTTCTGCCTTCAAAGGTTCTGAAAAATGCGTTTCAAAAAAACGAGTAGTCATAGAGCCCTTAACAAACTCAGGATGTGAAATAAGTTTTGCCAGGAGCGGAATATTAGTATGCACACCAAACACCACACTTTCTTCCAGAACTTTGAGCATCTTCTGAATGGCCAAATCCCGGGTCTCATCCCACACGATGAGCTTGGCGATCATTGAATCATAAAAAGGCGTGATTTCATCACCTTCATCAAAACCATATTCAAAGCGACGACCAAACGATTCTGGCCATTCGATCATTCCTAGTAAACCTGTTGAAGGAACTCCCCCCAAATAAGGGTTCTCGGCGTATAATCGACATTCGATACTATGCCCTCGTGGAGTTAAATCTGCAGCACTCATCAGTACTGGCTTTCCTTGGGCCGTCAGTATTTGGGCTTTTACAAGATCCACTCCCATTACCATTTCTGTAACGGGATGCTCCACTTGTAAACGCGTGTTCATCTCCATAAAATAAAAATGGCCATCTTGTAATAAAAACTCGACCGTGCCCGCACCACGATAACCTACACTTTGGACTAATGACACGGCAGCATCACCCATTTGTTTTCGCAGCGTCGAATTCAGAGATGGAGATGGCGCCTCTTCAATAATCTTTTGATGTCGCCGTTGGACAGAACACTCTCGTTCAAAAAGGTGTTGCACCCTTCCTGTTGCATCCGCAAAAATTTGAAATTCAATGTGCTTTGCTTTGTTCAAATATTTTTCTAAAAAAACTTTTGAGGAACCAAAAGCTGCTTGAGCTTCTCTCTGAGCAGACTCAATCAATTCACGAGCTTCTTCGATTCGATAAATGACTTTCATTCCACGGCCGCCGCCCCCAGCAGCTGCCTTTACAATGACCGGCAAGCCAATTTGTTCCGCCGCCTTCACCAAATGGGTGACTTCCTGATTATCACCCTGGTATCCGGGAACTAGCGGCACATTGAGTTTCTTGGCAATCTCTTTACTCTGCACTTTATCGCCCAACGTACGAATGGAATGCGCTGACGGGCCAACAAAAATTAGGCCTGCCTTTTCACAGGCCTCCGCAAAGTCAGCATTCTCCGACAAAAAACCAAACCCAGGGTGAATAGCATCGGCACCACTAGCCTTTGCACCTTGAATATTTCGTTCAATGGAAAGATAACTTTCCGCGGTCGGAGCTGGCCCTATGCAGATTTTTTTGTCAGCCATACGATAGGCTCGTGTACGAATGTCAGCATCTGAATGAAGCAAAACTGTTTTAATTCCCATTTCCTGAGAAGCGCGAATGATTCGCACGGCCACCTCGCCACGATTGGCTATGGCTAAGGTCTCAATAGTTTTTGTTTTCATGACAAAGTTTCTTTCCAAGACGGTTGGCGTTTTTCAAGAAAAGACTTGAGTCCTTCCTGACCTTCATTACTGACTCGACGAGCGGCAATAAGTGTGGTTGTTATTTTTTTTTGTTCTTCTTCCGATTTAGCATTGAGATCACGTATCAGCTTTTTTGTTTCCCTCACAGCTTGAGGAGCCGCATCCAAAAACGTTTGAATCCAGGTGGCAAGAGCCAACTCAATTTCCTGAGATGTTCCAAACTGATGGACCAAACCCATTGCCCCGGCCTCTTTCACTCCGAAGACTCTTCCTGAAATCATCCATGGCCCGGAAACACCCAGTGGCGATTTATGCAAAATAAAACTACTGATAACTGCGGGCGCTAAACCTAGTCGAACTTCACTGAAACAAAACTGCGTTGAATCTTCAGCTAACACTATGTCTGAACAGGCCATCAAGCCCAAAGCGCCTCCCATAGCGGCACCTTGAACTACGGAGATTACGGGTGCATTGCAATCACGAATCGCTTTGAACATTTCATACAGTTCCAAAGAATCGAGGCGGTTTTTTTCAAGACTAAAATCAACCATCGATTTCATCCAGTCTAAGTCAGCACCCGAGCAAAAGACTTTTCCTTTTCCCTTAAGGACTACCGCACGTGCATCATCCGGAATGCCTTTAAAAGCTAAGGTAATTTCTTTAATTACTTCCGGATTAAAGGCATTCCGCACTTCAGGCCGATTAAGAGTGATATTATAAATATGTTCTGTTTTATTAATTTCGAGCCACTTCATACAAACTCCCAAACCTACATTCTAAAGACACCCTGTTGTTTATCGCCCCATGATCGGTTAAGACTGGCTGAAATACCAAGGGCCAACACACGCCGAGTGTCAATGGGATCAATAATTCCGTCGTCCCAGAGTCGTGCCGTTGAATAATAGCTTGAACTCTCAGTTTCGTATTTATCGAGTGTTGGCTGTTTAAATTCAGCCTGCTGCTCCGGTGTCATGGTTTTGTTCTGCGCAGCCATCTGGTCAAGCTTGACGGTGAGCAGTACGTTTGCGGCTTGCTCGCCACCCATGACTGAAATTTTAGCTTGCGGCCACATCCAAAGTTGTCGAGGCTGAAAAGCTCTGCCGCACATTCCATAGTTACCTGCACCATAGCTTCCACCAATCACAACGGTGAACTTTGGAACGCGCGCATTTGATACGGCCATCACCATTTTAGCACCGTGTTTAGCAATACCTTCGTTTTCATATTTTTTACCCACCATAAAACCTGTGATATTCTGCAAAAATACCAAAGGAACTTCACGTTGTTCACAGAGCTCGATAAAGTGGGCGGCTTTTTGCGCGCTTTCACTAAACAAAACACCATTATTTGCAATAATACCCACTGGCATTCCCCAAATGTGAGCAAAACCAGTAACTAGTGTCTTGCCGAAGTTGGCTTTAAATTCATGAAGTCGACTGCCGTCTACAATTCGAGCGATCACTTCACGCACGTCATAAGGTCTGCGGGCATCCGCAGGTATGACTCCATAGATCTCTTCAATAGGGTAAGCGGGCTCTTCAACCGGCAACATTTTGAGTTGTACTTTCTTTTTCAAATTAAGGTGTGCGACAATGGAACGAGCAATTTCAAGCGCATGCGCATCATCTTCGGCATAATGATCTGTAACACCACTTATTTCACAATGAACTTCCGCGCCACCCAATTCCTGACTTGTTACGATCTCACCCGTTGCCGCTTTCACCAAGGGAGGTCCCCCTAAAAAAATTGTTCCGTTTTCTTTGACAATAATATTTTCGTCACTCATCGCGGGCACATAAGCTCCCCCCGCAGTACAACTTCCCATTACAATGCTTATTTGTGGAATAGCCAAGGCAGACATTCGCGCCTGATTATAAAAAATTCGACCAAAGTGATCGCGATCGGGAAAGACCTCAGCTTGCAAAGGTAAAAAAGCACCGCCACTGTCAACTAAGTACAAACACGGAAGGCCATTTTCAAGAGCGATCTCTTGCGCTCGCAAATGTTTTTTTACGGTCATCGGAAAGTAAGTGCCTCCCTTGACCGTTGCATCGTTGGCCACAATCACACATTCTTGACCGTGAATTATTCCAATCCCCGTGATCACCCCCGCTGCAGGGGCCTGCTGTTCATACATTCCCCAGGCCGCTAAGGTTGAGAATTCTAAAAAGGCGGAATTATTATCTATAAGAGCGTCAATACGTTCTCGAGCAGTTAACTTTCCCCGACTCTTATGTTTTTTGATGGATTCCTTACCTCCCCCTAACTTGACTTGATCTACACGCTCGCGCCAGTCAGATACATAAGCGGACATTTTCGCTTTATTTTCTAAGAACTCGGCGCTTTGAGAATTAATAAGGGTTTGCAGAATCTCCATAATTACCACCTCACTTGCAATTGGCCTTCGATGCTGAAGCAAAGCATCCTTCAACGAACCACTGAATGGATATTACCTTAAGAGCGGGGCCCACCTGATTTCAAAATGAAAGTTAACCTGACTCATTAGGACATCGTTTGTTGATAGGATTAGAATTGGCAAAAACACCTCTGCCTCTCGGTTTTTCAAGAGCGCCGCCATAGTTAATTCAAACTCAGCGGAATCCAATTCACATCGCACCGTGCAATCATTTAAGGTTTCCAGCAAGAGTTCTAGTTCTACCCGCCCAACCCTAACATTAAGATCACCAGGAGGAGCATGCTTTTCTATAAGCCAACGACCTGCAACCTCAGCCATGGCAATTAAGGATGAAACCTCCCAGGCTTTAGAACTTAACAGATGTTTTTCCGGAAATACGTTAAGTTCAATCTTGTAGGGTTCCCAATTTTTAACGGTAACACCTAACCAATTAGCAAGGGGTTCAAAACGCCTGCCAATTATGCCAGCAACTGACGGGGCCACTTCTGGCACAAACTCTTCAATGACATTTACTAAAGCAGGCCAACGCTCAGCAACTCCTTGCTGAGAAAGGCGGGCTCTAATTTCTTCTTTGGCGTCCTTGAGAATTTGATCCAGGGCGGTTTGCCCTTTTTTCCGCCATAACCCAAGTGTATTTTGCAGCTGATTTTTAAAATCCTCTTGCATTTTTATCTCCACTTCCCCGCAAGCTTCAGGTACCTTTTTCAACGAATAGTCCGATTTTGTAGAGGGGTCAAAGTATGAAATACATAAGTACGTTAATCTTTGCTATTGCACTAGCATGTTCGTGGAACCTGGTTCATAGGGAGTCGCCAATTGATTTTGAGACCCATGCTTCCATTCAATTAAAATTGATAGATGTGATTCGCCAAAGCGTGATGGAAATCAAGCCAAATGCAAAAAATATCGAAATTCTGAATGTTTCAACGGAACTAGTTAATGAACATACCGTAAAAGCTTATTTCTCTTATAAGTTTCAAGAACCAGATGCTGAAACGGGCGAACTCACGGAGCAAACAATCAACGGTGAAGCGACTCTACGGCGCAACAAAGGTGCTGATCCGAACGAAGATCATTGGGTCATGGAAAACGTAATCACAAAAACAGGCGAAATGACTTTTAAAAAAGGTCTTGTCATTACTCCCGTTACCATTCCCGGTGAAGAGAACCCTGAGCCAATGGCGACTGCTACTCCTGTTCCTCCGGCGGCAGAAGAGCACCATGAATAATGATCTTCTAACTTTTTGTTCGATTGATGAAAGCGGCGTTGCCTTTGACGACCAAAAGCATCGCCTTACTGATCCTGATGTCGTGGAAGAGTTTTTTGCCGAGTTGAAAGTGAATGAAAGCTTTCAAATTACGAGCCTGCTTCATGGCAAGCCTGTTATTATCGAGGCCTTTGATGCACCTATCGTAGCTCAACAGATTTTACTGAGTCCCACGTCGAATTCTTTGGCTAATATCTACGGCCTTGAGTGGGAGTTTGATCTTTCAACCTTAGTTGTTGATGAGTGGGATCGGTTTCATGGAATGACCACCTCCGGCTTGCCTTTTGTTTTGAGCGCAAAAGCACAAGATCAATTTTTCGACCAGCTCGATGAGTTCTCTGACGAAACTGTGACCTACAATAAAAAAACATACTCCACAGGAACCTATTGGTCCGATGATGTTGACGTTGAAGCAGAAAAGTTTTGGACCGACAAATACCTCAATAACGAAGCCGGCTGGGACCTTGGTGGACCTGCTGCAGGCCTTAAGGCCCTTTTGCCCAAATTGAAACTGCCCAGCTCACGCATTGTCGTCTTGGGTGGAGGAGGGGGCCATGACGCTGCCTTTTTTGCAGAACAAGGTCATCATGTAACACTTGTGGATATAAGTGCCGAAGCTATTGCGCTTGCAAAAAAACATTATGGCCACCTAACTAATTTAAACTTGGTTCAAGGTGATCTTTTTGATTTGCCTCGCGATATGTATGGGCAGTTTGACTTGGTTTTTGAACATACTTGTTACTGCGCTATTAATCCAAGTCTCCGTGATGATTTAGTTCGTCAATGGAGACGGCTGCTCAATGATAATGGCTTTTTGTTTGCGGTGCTTTTTGCTATGCCAAAGAGAGTAGGACCACCCTTTGGAGGAAGCGAATGGGAAATTCGGCAACGACTTCAAAAAGGTTTTCAAATTGTTATCTGGCAGAGATTTCGCCAATCAATAAAGCCACGCTTAGGTCGAGAGCTAATCATCTACGCGCAGAAAAAATTGACGACTTAAGTCGAGTTCTGAAAGCTACAAAAATAGAAGTGCCACTTTTTTAATCAATGTGTTACTTCTAGGCGTGGCACAACTCTAGCATCCATCGGTATTATAGCTGTTGGCGGTGTCAACAAGCTACCAGTGGTTTCAATGATGGATCGAGGGGAACAGGGAATGTTTTTAGGGGTTTTTCTATTTTTATTTTCATCAACATTATTTGCAATGGATTCAGTTTCAACTCTCCCTGCTGGAATTTCCAGTCCCGGATGGCGACAAGGCTATATTTCTGGCGCAGATCACAAATATAATACCCGAGGTGACCTCTACAGTTTGTCAGATTTAAATTCTGTGGAATTAAATGTTAACAATCTTCAAGCTATTGAACCAGACATTAAAAAATTAGAAAATGCTCTCAATAAATTTGGACAAAATGGTTTGGGCAGTACTCTTCACCTTGGCGTCTTAAAAGTTACCACAGAACCAACAATACAGTACTCTGTACCTACCTTTGGACGTGGCATTTCAGACCAGTGGATGATTGGAGTGGGACTTCCAGTAGTTCGTTACACCAATAAACTCAATTTCTTTCACTCAGGTTCCAACATCAATGAACTTCGCGCTCAGTTTTATGGATTGTCTGATAGCATTGATGATGCCTTTAATCGGTTGGATCAAGATTTAGTTTCAGTAGCCCAGCAAACGCTTCGTGAGAAAGGTTACAAACCTATTATGGATCGACGTGAAACATTTTTGGGCGACATCCAACTCGGTAGTTTTTATTTACTCTATAAAGACACGCACTTTGGTTTGCGTTGGCAGAGTTTTATCAACCTTCCGACGGGCCCCAAAGATGACCCAAATGATCTTGCCGATCTGAACTCCTTCGGCAGGACTTCTTGGGAAAACTCTATGCTGGTCAATTTAAATTTTTGGAAACGCTTTATGTTTGCAGTAAAGGGTGGCTTTAAATGGGCCGTTCCAGATAAAATTAAAATGCGAATTCCTATCAATGCCCAAGATACCTTACCTACCATGGATCGCTTAGCCCTTGTGGATCGCAACATTGGCGATTCATTAAATGTTGGGGCCTCACTCACTTGTGCATTTGCTAATGGTTTTGGTTTAGCGATGGGAGTCGACAATTCCGTAAAAGGACGTGACGTTTACTCCGGAAATCTTCCCGGAGACTATTCGCTACTTACCAAAGATACCCAGTCATTCTCACAGAGAATGCAATATGAAGTCAGTTATGATTCCGTCGCACTCTTTCTGGCCAAAAAAGCCATCCTACCTATGATTCTCGCTTTAAACTTTAGTGATACATTTAGGGGTCGCAATGTTGAACGGCTCACTCAAACTGAAATGACAGCAACCCTCTTTTTTTAGGACATCTCTGTGAAAAAATCATTCTTTTCAATCGCCTTAATCAGTTCAAGTCTTCTCTTTATTTCGTGTGCCCCTGAAGTTAAACATTTAGCTCCGCCCGATATTAAACCGCACTTCGGTCCTAAACAGGCTGATGCTGTTCTTCGTTTTAATGGAGATCCAAACCTTTACGAAAAGCTCCCAACTTTTAAAGAGCAAACTTTGCCAACAGGAGAGGTCTTAAACACGGTCGAAGATCTCTTGCGCCTAAGCTATCAAGCGAATCTCCCATTGATGGCAAAAATGGCCTATCAAATCCAAAACAGCATTTATGCCAATACTGAAAACATCAAATCGGTGGGATTTGAACGTAGCCCTTATGCACAGGCCGCGCTAGCGGAAGCGGCTCCAGAAGTAAAAAAAGAACTCAATTCCATTTTGAAGCAGATTGAACATCAACAAAGATTAATTTCTTCCTTACTTGATCAGCGTACGATACCTGCACCAAAGGGTGCTCGATACCCTTTTGCCAATTTCACCAAGATGGTTCATGATCGTTTGAACAGTGAAGTCAGTTTTTTACAAACTCACGGAGTTGAACCAATAATCGTTGATGCCCTCAAGCAAGCGATCAAGACTGAAGTATTCCCAAAGTTAGATAGTTCGGATGTTTTTATCCGAGCGTTATTGGCGGCAAAAACACTAGAACGCACCCTGAGTGCTCTGGAACAAACGTTCATCACTTTCCAGTACACACCCGAAAAAGAATTATTGGAGAGAATTGAGTTTGGGCATCAAATTGCTCACTCCATTGATTCCATGCGGTCTGAACAGTCCGCGCTGACACTCATAGTGCAATTTTGGAAAATGATGACTCCCGCTGAGCGTTTAGTAAACTTTAAACCAAACTCCGAAGAACTTTATGATTACTTGCTAGATAAGAATGAAATGGAGTTAAAGTGTTTAGCTTCTGATAGCTGCCTTGATTTTTTTATCCTCATTGGTAAAAAGAAAATTTTTAATGGTCTTAGAGAGTATGGCATTAATAAGCTTCGTGAGACTTTCAACAATGGTGCACGCGGTATTGTTTTAGAGCAAATAGAAAGAACAACTCCCCAACAAATTGCCATCATCCCACAAGAGATGAAAAAGCAAATTCTCCCGCGAATTAAAGAAAAGGTTGTTGAGATCACAAAAATTCGTGATGATTTCGAAGGTTTTTTGCGAACGGTACTGCTCGGTTGGGCTAAGCAAAACATTTACTCCGCTCAAACACAATCCCTTCCTCTGCTAGAGAAGAACCAAGTACGCCTGGGACTTAATAATGGAAAGCCATTTGTCTCAGCTCCACCCACCACAGATAGCAACTTTCGTCAACAGACTGTTGGTTCTTCCTTTGCACTTACAGCTCTTCGTTGGAATGCCACTGATTACCAAGCCCTCAGCAACACTCGCAACACGGCACTTTTTCGAAGTATGCTTGAACAGGTTAATAAACTTTTATTGACCTATGATCAGAAGCCACCAGATAGCCAAGCCCGAAACAAGAAACAATTTGATGCCTTTGCCACTGGCGAGCTCATTCGTGGTTTGAGCTTATTGTCTTACCATTTCCGTGATTATGAACCTACCGTCTTTGATTTGCACCTTGGTAAAGTTCAAATCGGAGAATTGCAAATCGATGCTCTGCCAACGGAGATTGCGCAGCAATCCATGTTTCCAAAAGAAACCTTTTACGCTTTAGCCATCGGAAATGCTGGCTTGCAGTTAAAGGCATTGAGTTCGGCGCCGAGTCCAGTTTTTAGGGTTAATACTGAAAACAAAATTCAATGGCTCGATAAAGCAACCGATAATCCTAACTCACCCAATATTATGGCTGGAGTGGTTGATATAATTAATGGCAAGAGATCACAGTTGGTCCGCAGTACTAGCCTTTCTAAATTCTTAAGCTCACTGATTCAGTTCTATCAGGCCACTGATAAACTCGAATTGACTCGTGCCCCTCGTCTTTTAGAAAAAAATCCTGAGGGCAAAACTCACTTAGAAGTAATCCTTCAAGGTCGTTCAGACGTTCGAGATTTGATCATTGGTTTATCCAACTTTCTCTCGCATCAAATTAAGAGCGAGGATGGGGCCACTCTTCATTCCATTAACATCAACGAAACAGTGGTCAAAAATGTGGGCGTGCTCTATCTGGATGATCAAATTAATTCTATTAATGCCTTGCTTGATAGTTACGAAATGTTTCAAACAAAAATTTACCTATGGTCTGCCATTGATACTTTTTATGCTTTGAACAGAAATCTGTGGAATCCAGATGTGGATTTTTACTTCGCAGATACTGAGAAAAATCCGATAAATTTTCCTCAGCGAATCGCCACTTTGCGAGTTATCGCTCGTCTTAAAGACTTTTTGCCGAGCGCCAGTAAACAACAGGCCGAACGAATTTTGCAAATTAATACAAAGGCTTTTGCTCGGTAGAGTTTAAAGTCCGCAATCCTAGCTGCAGCCGAATCCCAGCAGACTGGAGAAAAAGTTTGCTAGATATTAGTTTCAATTCCAATGACATTTTCTTGGAAATTGAATGTTTACCTAGTGCTTTATCCTCAATCTAATCGATTTGAAGACCTTTTCTCGTTGGCACACATTTCGCTATGCTTACCAAAAGAGAAGGGAATCCCATGACAAAAAATAGTGGTTTTTTCAGAGCAATCGGATGTATTTCTTTTTTAGTCATCGTTGGCTTGGGGTGCGCAAAAGACAACAAGAAAAGTTCGTCACCACCACCGCCTCCTCCACTTCCTCCTCCCGCTGCCGTTGCCTGCCCCGCTGGCCAAGTACATCACCCCAGTTATGGCTGTTTGGCCCAAGGATCCTGCTCTGCTAACTTCGGTACCTACAATAACCAGTGTGTTCCATTAACGGCTCAAACTCCTGGCGCTTGCCCCGGTGGCCAAGTTTCTATTAACGGTGTAGGTTGTGTTCCACAGGGTAACTGCCCTCCTAACTATGGATTTTTCAATAACCAATGTACCGCAGGAGACATCGCAAGCCTTCCTCAAGGTGGTTATCAATATGGTGCGGGCACATGCCCTGGTGGTCAGATCTACACTTATTATGGATGTGCACCAATGACAGGATGTGGAGCTAACCAGGGGATGTACAACGGCCAATGCGTGCCCTCATTGGGCATTGGTGGCAATGGAGTTCCGAACGGGTTTAACTCTTATAATGGGTACGGAAGTTACTATGGCAGTGGCTACGGGAATTACGGCGGCTACGGAAACTACGGTGGTGGCGGATATGGCAACTATCCTTATGGTTATAACTATTACCCTACCTATGGAAACTCTTATTATTATGGTTATCCAAGAACAAACCCATACTTTAATTTCTATTTACACTTCTAATGATGATACCATAAGCGGTAGGGTAACAGTAGCCCTGCCCATCAGGGCAATGTTACCAGTTGCTCTGCCGAAGATTTCGGTAACAGCATCTATGCCACTGTGGCCGTAAGCACAAGTTGCTTCAATATCAGGTTTAACTTTTCAAGGTCACCACTGCGGGCACTGTCGACTTCGGTAGTATCCGCTAACAGCCAAATCAATTCCCTGGCTCTCGATGCGAGCCTTTTGCCTCTGTTCAAGTTTTAGACTGTAATTTCTTGATAAAGTCGCAGGAGAGCTTCGGAAGCTAACTTTAAATGTTTTTTCCAATCTTGTCTTATATTTTGGTCTGATCCGTCAGTAATGTATTTAAACGCATGAAAGCCAACCCCTAGCTTGCAACAAACTTTTGCCATCGCATAAGCTTCCATATCCATCAGATCGCACTCAAGTTTCGGCTCGCCAATCTCAATGTGATCGCCGGTGCCACAAATTCCCTTCACATAATCCGTGATAGGATCAACGGAAATCTTACCACTAAAAGGATCTTTGGGCACTTGGCCCCGCGGAAATCCGGCTGGAGATAAGTCCATGTCCCTTTCCACAAAACCCACACACTCGACGAGTTCTTTGGTTTTAAACTTATGACTGCCAGCGGTCCCTAGGTTTATCAAATGCTTGGGTTTCAATTTTAAAATGAGTTCCGTTGATTTAAAGGCGGCATTGACTTTTCCAATTCCGGAATAATGAACTTTGATTCCAGATTGCTCAAAGTGCTTTTGCGACTCAACTGGGAGAGCCATAACAATAAGAGTATCTGCTTTGTCTAACTTCATTATTTATTTTCTAACTCAAGAACAAACCGAGGATCAAGCGAATGCGCCTTATCTTTGATCACGCCATCAGCTTCATGCAAATCGCGCAGAGTAAACCCCATTGTGATATGAGGAAAAAAGTGTTCAGAATCCCAAGCCTTTGCATCGCCACCACGACTAACAAACAACCGATAAATCTCTCGCCTTATTTTTAGCAAACATTCGGAATGAACGACGATAAAATAAGTCTCTTCCATGCGACCATCAATCAATTTTGTACCACGCCCAATTCCTTGAATTTGCAGATCGGCGCTTTGGATATTTTGGGCTCGGGCAATATCATCCAATTCCTGAATGCTCACAAAGGAACTGAACACATTTGTATACTCTAGCGGTGTAATTGTAGTTATATGGGCCTCTCCGCTCAAGTTCCATCCAGTGAAAATCTTTAGTTTATAACCCAGTTGCTTTTCAAGCTCTGAACGGACTTCCTTCACAGGATCATAGTTCACATTCATCGCCAGGGCTTTTCCAAAAGGTCCGGCATCGTGATGAGAAATGAATGGCTGGTTAGAATTTACAAAAATCTCTCGCGAAATACTTATTTTATGTACTAGCGGTTCCGAGCGGGGCGCTGCACAAGCTGCCCAACTAAAAACTCCAAATAAGGCTATAACTATACTCGTTTTCATGGCCCCCGGAGCTACCAGGATTTAAATTAGAAGTCCATGAATATTCCCAAAAGGCTATGGATTAATGAGTCTTTCCATCAATTCACGTTTGAATGAGAAAGAGCATTAGCCGAATCGAAAGAATTATACAGCATGATGACCAAAGTGCTCCAACCACAGCAATTCAGATTAACCACTTCTCGGGAAATAAAGTAGTTAGATTCTGCTGAATAAGGCAAACATCGCCCCGCACGAGCTACGCGCCAATGGCGCATCTCATTCGGGTGGTATCGCTTCGCTTCGTCTCTCACTCAACGTTGGGCATCTACGCCTCATGAGCGTTGAAGCTTGTCGCCTTGAATTTGGCTCTTTTTTAACAGACCCTACATCAGGCAGTGGCCAGGAAAAACTAGACCTTAGTCCTGAGAATTCACTTAATCGAAACCTTGCACTTTGCATCCAAAAACAAAGGGGCTAGGCTCAGGTCTATAAAGGAAACCAATTCTTTTTGAGGGAGATTTGGAAATGAGTACAGTCGTTTCGTTTATCAACCAAAAAGGGGGCGTGGCCAAGACCACGACGGCCATTAATGTTTCAGCTCAATGGGCCAAAACAGGCAAAAAGGTGCTCTTGGTCGATCTCGATCCGCAAGCTTCGGCAACACGCTCAATTTTTGGTGACAATGAATTTGAGAATACTATTTATGATGTTTTAACCAGTGAAATCAAAGCCAAGAATGCGGTGGTTCGTTCAGACTCATTCGGGATTGATGTGATTCCTTCAGAGGTTATGCTGAGTGGAATCGAAATGATGCTGTCTTCTAAATTTGGTCGCGAAACTATACTAAAACGATGTCTCTCTGAGGTTCGCAGTGATTATGATGTGGTAGTCATTGATTGCTCTCCCTCTTTAGGCCTCCTAACGGTTAATGCATTGATGGCTTCTGAAGACATTGTAATTCCAATCTGCCCTGAATATTTTTCTCTTAAAGGGATCGAATTGATTTTGGAAACCCTCAAAAACATTCACTCTGGTTTAGGACATAAAATAAATGTTCGTGGCATCATCATTTCTAAATACCGAAACCGCCGCATTGTCGACCAAGTGATTCGTGACTTGCGAGCCAACCATGAAATTCCCGTGTTCAATAATTTTATTCCTGACTCAATTGTAGTCGAGGAAGCACATCATAAACATTTGCCGATGTATCGGTTTTCACCCAAAAATGCCGCTGGGTTAGCCCTTTCTAACCTCGCTATGGAGATGTGGACTTGAGCACTGTTAACCCACTTTTTATCGATTCGACAAGAATGGTCGGCGCAAAGGTTGTCACTAAGGTGGAATTATTTGGGCTTCTGCTTCGGGACCAAGAGTCCATTCTTATTGAGGTCATGAACCAAGGTGGCTTTTTGAGAAAATACAAACTTGAGCCAGTCGAAGGCAAAACTTCACTGAAATATGTAGCGGAGCTGTGGCTCAATTACCAACATGAGATCAAATACCGATTTGTCGTCGAGTTCGAGGGAAAAGAATTATTCACTTCAGCAATCCAAGAAGCTCGAGCCGGTCATATAATATCTGAAAAATGGGAACCGGAATCGAATGGGACTGGATTTGTTGTTCAGCAAGATGAAGCAAGTCTCCGCAGAGCTGCTTTTATGAAAGAAATCACCCAAACCCGAGCCCATCAAGTCAGTCCGTCAAGAAGCCTTTGCCAACCAAGTTTTGTGGCAGAGATTAAATCGCTGCTGGAAGATCTCTTTTAGTCTTGTATTCTCCTCGTATCTTCCGTCTTTAAGATTGTCCCAAGTTAAATAAGCCGCTTCATTGTTCAAAAAACCTTTGGCAAAAGTCGTTTTACCAACCTGGCGAGGCCCTCCAATAAAAATCATCCGATCTTTGAGATCATCTAAAACGGGCCTTTGTAGATATCGAATAAAATGCAGTCAACTGCATTCCGTAGGAATTCCAACGAATCTCGTTCGGCTAGTATTAGAAAGTCCCTTTGCACAACCATTTAACCCACAAATTAGTTGGTGCATATTTAATCACAATTTCTTTTTATCGGAGGATCTATTCTCGAATTGTGCTGCGGAACGGGACGCGTCGCCATTCCATTGGCAAAGCAGGGTTTCGAAGTAACCGGAGTTGATATTTCACAGGGAGTGCTCGATCAGTTCCGGTCGAATATTAAAAGGTCAGCTTGTGATTCAAAGCATGTCCATATTATCGAGCAAGATATCACCAGCCTCAATCTTGGAATCAAAGACTTCAAGTTAGCGATCATCGCATTCAATAGTCTTATCTGTATTCCTGAATTCAACGGCCAAAGACTGGCCTTGAAAGCCATTGGTGATCATTTGGCTGACGATGGTCTATTGGTGATCGATATTGTCAATCCACTCAAACTCAAAATCGAGGGTGATTCCCATCCAAAAGCTTTTTTTACCAGAAAAAATCCTCTGCCAAAATAAACTTTATGTTACGCATATTTAATGCTAGCCATTTTGATCCGCCCACGCAAGTCATGCCCGAGTTTGACAACACACTAGCGTCAAATGGAAAAGTTTGAACCATTTCAATTGTTGACTTTCAATGATTGAAAAACCTAGTTACACAACTATCTGACCCAATCGCTAATTTCATTGGGCATTGATTTTTTTTATTCCCTCTTTGACTGAATCTAACTACAAACCGCGACCAGTACACTAACATACCGCTCGCTTCTTCCGTGCAATGATTCTGACTTTACGGCACTGTTTATGAAAAGTCATGGCCTCGATTTCCACATGTTGAATCTCAAAAAATTCGATGATAGCTTTTTGAAAGTCCATCCTTAGCTCCTCTTGTTTTGAAAATGTTGACCAGCCAAATCAAATACTAAGAGTTCTGGATGTGACAACTTTAAGCGTTCCAAAAATAACTTCGACACTTCAATTTAAATCCCAAGAATTATAGAAAAATACTGTCGCTTTCAACCACCCCGTGAAAAATTGGAGAACCCTTTTGGTCATCTGACATTCCTTCATCTATAAGTTCAGGCCATATCAGTTCATCGGATTCATTGACTTTGGTCTACTAGAAACCCTGGCCGATGCTGCATGGCAGATATCAAAACTCATAGCAGATGTAGGTTGCTACCATAGAGGGGTACTTTGTGCTTCTTAATGATCCGTGTTTTTGGAGTTAGATCCAAAATAGAGGCATTTATTTTTGACTTAACTCCAAAAATGAGGAATCATTATTCATGATGACGGTTGTAATTTGATTGTAGGAAGGCCTTATGATTCAAAGATATTTAGCATCCCAAATTGTAAAGGACATCAATACAAAAATGGTTTTTTTGGGAGGACCAAGACAAGTTGGGAAGACCACCCTTTCCCAGTCACTTTTTAAGAAATATGCCTATTTAAACTGGGACGACAGCGATGACAGGGAACTTATTTTAAGAAAGGAACTACCGGCCGAGAGAATCTGGGTTTTTGATGAAATTCATAAGTATAAAAAATGGCGAAATTATCTCAAAGGTTTATATGATAAGAACAAAACAGAACATCAATTCCTTGTAACTGGGAGTGCTAGGTTGGATCTATATAGGTATGGTGGAGATTCGTTACAGGGACGATACCATTTTCTAAGGTTACATCCCTTGAGTTTTGATGAGTTAAAGTCATCGTCATTTAGGGATTTTAATTCCCTATTTGTACTTGGAGGGTTCCCAGAGCCCTTTTTTGGTGGAAAGGAAATCGAATCAAAGAGATGGTCTAGAGAATATCGCAATCGAATTTTGCGAGATGACATTTCATCAATAGAAAAAATAAGCGACTTAGGGTCGGCCGAAATTTTATTGATGCGACTTCCAGAATTGGTCGGCAGTCCGCTTTCAATTAATTCCCTGACTGAAGATCTTCAGATCAGTTTTAAAACCCTTCAAAGATGGATCAACATTTACGAGCGCTTTTACGCCATTTTTAGATTATCGCCATTTGGAAGCCCAAAAGTTAAGGCGGTTAAAAAAGAACAAAAGCACTACCATTATGATTGGACTCTTATTAAAAATCATGGACTTCGTTTTGAGAACATGATGGCATGCCAGTTTTTAAAGTGGACTCATTTCCTTGAGGATACCCAAGGACGAGATATTGAGTTGCGATATTTTCGAGATAAAGAACAACGTGAAGTCGATTTTGTGTTTGTCGAAGACGGAAAACCGCTAGCATTTATCGAGTGCAAGTGGGACTCCCACGAAGTGGCGGCTCATTTAAAATATTTAAAAGGAAAATTTCCAAAAGTACCTTCTTTCCAATTGACGTTTAATTCAAAAAAGAACTTTGTGAGTGAAAACGGAATTAGAGTTACAGATGCTTACAAGGCTATTGACGAACTCTTAAATATTTTATCAATTGATGGAAAGAGATGAGTTGCGTCTTTAGGAACTGCCGGCATGAGTGGGGCTCACGTTATGTCTTTTAAAGGTACCTTTTTTTCATAAACATAACCATCAACTTCTGAAGCAGATTGCGGTGCCCGAATGGGCGCCAGGTCATGGAGTGAAAATTTGAATAGGCATCAAAGTGAATTGCTCTCGGGGCCGTAACAATTGGTCCACGTTGAAGTAACACCTTCATGGGCATGGTACTGGCTGCTGCAGCACTTAACTCCATCCCCATGACTAAGTCTTAGGACGCAATTAAAATTGGCCAGTTGATGTTTTCATAACTCAGACTATTTTTCGCAGCAGCCAGGTCTTGAGTGACCTGGACGCCCAAAAAGGCCAGGCCAAGTAGGTATTTTACCTTCAAAAGTAGTACTAAGAAACCCCAGTTTAAAGTTATCCAATAGCTGAGGTTCCGAGTTCTTCTGATTACATTGTTTTAGTGGCACGCTATGAAAATGAAAGACCGAAAGCTGTTAACCTTATATCATCAGTAATCATTGCTAAACACCGACAAAGATATAAATGACCTTTTACGAAGGTTCGGAACACTTAAAGACACTGTTGAAATTAGAGCGGAACCGGTTGGAATGACGAGCAACACATTCCAAAATTTTGACATTTAATGGGTGGTTTTCGTCAAGCAATTCATAGCAAGCTTTGATTGGGTAGACTGTTGGTTCCCGGGAGCGGTCGAATAATATAAGCTCCATGGCTTGACTGAAACTTTCAACGAGCATGATTGAGTGACAAGCGCCTTTACAATATTCCGAACTATTTGCATTACGACTATCAGCTGCTTCATCAACTACGCTTTCGACACATTTCGCGAGCTCAGGACTTTCTCCAACCTCAGACCAAAGTTCTCTATGGTATTGACGAATCTCTGAAGTGGTCTCACATTTTTTGGTTGTTTGAATATATCCCCGCTGCAAGCGTTCAGTAGCAGACAAAGCAATTTTTGGATTATTCTCACCATTCAAAACCATTTGTTGTGCTTTTACTATTTCGCAGGAATGGATGATTTCGTGGCTTATGTTTTCTATAAACCTGTCTTCATTGGCCATTGGGTCAGAAACATTTTGCACCCTGACGTAGGGAGAAAGAATTACTTTTCCCGACAATGGAATGTCGCTGGTTATGACTCCTTCGAAAACAGCATTAAATTCACCTCTCGAATTTTCAAACAAGGGGTCTATAATTGACTTAATTGCAACTATGGTGTTCTCTGAATTGCTACTTTCTATGGACTGATAATATTTTCTAAAACTCGCCCACATGGATTTTATTTGATCTTCTGGCAATTCAAAATCAGCATCAAAAGTACATTTATCTGGCGTGTCTGTTGCTAAACTAGCTTCACAAAATTCGAAATCTACTTTTCTCATTGCAGCTTTACATTTATCATTTTTCTGGCAACATACTTCGGAGACTTGCTTTCGGACAAGCTCAAACTTCTCTGTAATTTCCTTCTTTTTTTGATTCTTTATTTCTTCTATTCGTGCATCACGACTATCTACGCCTATAGCTGAAAATCCCCTGCTCTCCAGTCGAGCCCTTGTTTTAGCTTGGAAATTTGGGGAACTTGAACTTTCATTGGATCCACATACATTGAATTTTTTTATATCGACCTTATACTTTGACCAGTAGGGAACACAAAGGGGGTAGTCGGATGTGATGTTAAATGGCGACAGAGGTTTTTCTGAGAGTGAGTAGTTGGAAATCGCTGAACAAAGGGCCTCGTTAGCTTCAGACGCTAAACTTCGAAATGTCATCTGGTTCCTGTTTAAGTCTGATTCGGGGGTGTTATCTGTAGAGCTTATCGATTTTTTTTGAGTTTCACTTTTGGATTCAACCTTCAGTTGATGAGTGCCACAGGATCCAATTAACAACGCAGAGGAAGCCATTAGTATTTTAAAATTGGTTTTAATTTTCATTTATTAAGAAAAGTGAAGAATACTTTTTCAGTCAAGGGAGGGAAGTTCAGTTTGGATTTATAAAAAACAGGGTTCAATTTTGTACTTTAAATTCTGATATGTTATTCAGCTTCTGATTACTTCACAAGAATGATTCAATCCTAAACCGAGTCTTCAAAACTCGTCTCTGTTAACTAGAGTTTAGTCTAAGGGCTAAATTTCATCGCGTTTAGTTTATTTCAAGTTGTACTAGCTTTATAATTCGTTTCAAAATTGGTTTCATTGAAAGTGACAAAGGTTCTCCGATCCTCTTGATTGCAAAAAGAGGGCAAGTTACTTTCAACGCTTCAGGAATAGCTATCTCTTTAAGTCTAGTGCTCGGCTGAATGAGCCTATTAGAATAGTCAGCTAGAATTTTTGGAATAAAAATAGCTCCATGGCCATGAAAAGACATATTTAGACCCATTGATAACATATTTACATTGATCGTCTTGGTTCGAGGAAAAAGATCCTCTCTCCAATGGTCTCGTTCTTTCATATCGAAAATTGAAGTGGGGCGTATGAAGGTAGTATTGGCATTGAAATCGACAGTATTAGAGGAATAAAGGTCCAGTAATAAATTCGCAATTTTAATGTGTTCGATCCCACTGTGGGATACTGGCATGGTCGTAAGGCCAAAACTCAATTGATTTGATGCCACTTGGGGTTCGATGTCGCCGGGACAGCGTTCGTGAAAAGAAATTGAGACCTACTTACAGTAGAGTTTTAACAATCTTTAATGAACATTCAACTGCAGCATGCTTTAATGACATCAAAATGTCTCTTGAAAAAGAATCAGTGAACTTATCGGAATAACAATTCAAATCAAATCCAAGAAGAACCAGTTGCTTGAAATAATCGATTCTACCACCTTCTATTGCATACTCTAGAAGCGATCGATTGTGCTGATCAGTTTGTTCATTATTAAATTCTGACTTCAACAAAAGATCTATTATTTATCTGCGAGTCGTTTCAAATTCTTGGTTGCTATGCTGCCAAATCGATATAACTACCATGAGAGGCGTCGTTCCTTCGCTGTTTCCCAATCTTAAATAGGCCTTTACATTCATTAGGCACTCTAACCACGTCATAGCTCTTTCTATTTGGGATCTGGGTGGCAAACAAAGAATACGGAAAGAAGTTTGAGGTATCAGGTGGCGGTGTTGATTTATCAAACACAGATTGAAACCCCACAGGGAAGTTTGCTACCTGTCGCGTTTTCAAATGAGCACGGCATGCACTTCACTGGCTTATTACGGAACTCCCACTCGAATCTTTTTCCTAGGCTAAGAACAAATCACGATCTACAAAGGGTTAAAATACGAACACTCACACCTGCGGCAAGGAAATGTCGCACTTTGCGACATTTTATGTAGCATTATGTGTCATTTTGTATTATAAGCGTCTTCATGAATCCATTAACCGCCCTTCACATTCGAATCCTCAAAGATGAGCTAGAACGACACAAGCGAATCAACCCTAGATATTCGCTGCGTGGCTTTGCGAGGTATCTTAACATGGATTCTGGTGTACTCAGTGCGGTATTAAACAATAAGCGCAAATTACCCAAAAAAGATGGAATTCGTATTTGCGGTTTATTGAAGCTGGACCCTAGGGAAAAAGAAAATTTCTTAGCCAGCCTGGACGCTCATCATGCCAATTCTAAAAAAGCTGAGTCCTGGCAACTCAAAGACTTTTCTTTAATTGAAGAAAGCGCGGCCACTGAAAAAATAATAAGCGAATGGGAGTATTTTGCTTTTCTAAGTTTAATGGACACCAAGAATTTTAAAAATGACCCAAGTTGGATTTCACGAAGATTGGCGATTGGCCGAGATCGAGTTACTCAAGTGATCGAAAACCTCGCTCTGGTTGGATTGATTTCACAAGATGATCAGGGAAACTTGACGAAACCAAGGAAGAATCTAACGACGACTCATGGAGTTGCCTCTCAAGTAATTCGACAAAGTCATAAAGAGGGATTAGTTAAAGCACTCGATAAAATTGAAACGGTACCGCTCGAACAGAGAAGTTACTCCTCGATGACCCTTGCATTTAATCCAGAAAATATTGAAAAGGCGCGAGAACTCATTCGGGAGTTTCGTCGAAAATTCTCAGAGCTTTTTGATCAAGGCGCTGAAACTGAAGTTTATCATTTGGCCGTTCAATTCTTTCCATTGACAGAGCTTCAATCAGAATTATCACCTAAACCAGAAGCGAAAAAGAAGCCAGAGTCTGAAGTAAAATGAGAAGGAACGTCAGAAAGTGAAAAAGAGTATAGTAAATTAAATTGATTTATCATTAACAAATTAACTAAGGAGAAAATTATGTTACCGATTTCAGAATTCAAATTATTGCTGGCGGCCGCCCTAACCGTGTTTAGTTTAGTCTCGCCACAACTTAGTTTGGCCAGCGGAGAAAAAGGTGATGCTGGAAAATCTATTTATTGCAAAGGGTTGGGTACCAAGCGTTTTCCTTACCCTGGTGGAAGGTATATGCTTGATTATGTGTTAAAAGAAAATGGGCAGCAGGATTGGCAATTGAGCGCGAACTCTGTTCAACAACACTTAAAGAACATTAGTCTGGTCTTTAAGAGCCAACTTGAAGCGCGAGATTTTTCGGAAGAAATCGTTAAAACTTGGAAACCTATTCCTGAAGGTTTGAACTTTGAGGACAACGAACCAATCGCTCCGGATGTATTTGAAAACTGCGACAAAGCTACAATTAAAAAAATTGTTCGCTATTTGAATGGCCAATATTATTATCTACCTGAAGATGTTGCCGAAATTCGAAAAACCAGCGAGTTGCAGTATTCAATCCTCCTGACACACGAAATAACTAGACAGTTTGCGGGTTCAACCCCTGAGGTTATGAATTGGACTTCAGTCTTTTATACTCAAGAGTTTTTCAATTTAAAAGATTTGCTGTTCCAAAACTTTCTGTTGAATAAGAAAGTGATTTCGAACTCACAATTAGAGATCATAATCGAAAACAGAGCCATTGACGAAAAACTGGCAAAGATTAAGACCTATGCCCAGCTGGAAAAGGCCCTTCGGGACGCTGAACAGCAATCAGAGTTAATTAAGACTGAAGCGCAGCAAGCATGGTCAATCTTAGATGTTTTGGATGCGGATTCCAAATGCAAATATTTTAAAAATCTCGAATCAAAACTCAGTATGCTTTGGAATCATCAGCGAAAAATAAGAAAATTTATCTACAAAATCATAATAAGGCCATTTCCTATGTGGGACAATCATATTGAATTATTATGGACGAATGTTCTTCGCAGTACAACCGACAACAAAATGGATACTAATAACCTAGTCGGCCAATATTATAATTCTGACATTCCTGAGCAGTGTAAAAAATAGAAATTATTTAGATTTTTAGCACAAGCCCAAGAAATGGGAAGATCCGCAAAAAAAGCCAGCGAGATTCCGATAGTAGTGAATGATCGAGTGTTGAAATGGCTAAACTACTTTACTGGAACACCAGATGGGCGTGAGAGGGTAAAGGCCGCTCTTGCCCGAATGGAGAATCACCGTGGGGTCATTGAAAATGAAACTTGAGGCGTACCAACTACCGAGCGAGTTAATAGCGGTTCCGTTGATCGAATCAGGCTACAGTAATCTTGACCCGACAGAAAATCCATTGCGAGCCGCCGGTCTTTGGCAGTTCATCGTCTCCACTGCGCGTAATTTTGGTCTTCGCGTTGACGATGCGGTAGATGAAAGAATGCATGTAGAAATGTCTTCAGATGCGGCCATGCGATACCTTCTTGGGAATAAGCTGCGATTTAACGACTGGCAGCTGTCTACACTCGCCCACAATGCAGGTGAGAACACAGTTCAATCTGTAATGAATAAAACTGGATCGCGTGATCCGTGGGTGCTCATTCGCTCTGGATTGTTGTCCGATGAAACCACAGAATATGTATAGAAATGGGTATTTCAATTAGCCATTTTATGTCATTATGGAAGATTACTTCCACAATTTCCTTGATTGGAATATAAACCATTTTTAAGTTTCAAAGACGCTTCACATAAGCGCCTTTTTTTCTTCTGGCACTCCATGGTCTATCGAGCTGAACCTTACTTCGCTGCGATCTAAACAGTTTTACAAATGATTGCTTATCAATGGCTATAACGAAATAATCACTACAATTTATTTAGAGATAGAGGCGCACCGATGTTGATCGCAGTGTGTAATGATGGTCTCTCTCAGTAGTGCGTGTCCTTCCTCATTGATTTCGTGAAAAATTAGTTTTCTTCCGTATTAATTGTGAGGAATCACAGCGGGAGAGTGTTAATGAGAAAAATTCAATCCATCCAAAAGGCCATTGTTCAATGGCGTAGCAACAAAAGATCTAAAAACGAAAAGATGCCTGAGGCTCTTCGTCGAGATGTCTGCGCACTGGCGGCTCGAATTGGGGTGTCTGCAACTTGTAAGCTGGTCTGCCGATTTTGAAGTCCTATTGTGCTTTTGCCTAGATCACTGTCGAAGAAATTTTTGGTACCTAACCATAGGGGAAAACCCCAGTAAGAAGAGCCTTCATATTATTAATTTACTCTCTGAAATCTATGAAGTTGAAGCCTTAGCAAAGGATATGACCGATGACGGACGTCTTCTCTTGCACCAACAAAAAACTATTCCCATTTTAAATGAAATCCAAGACTATCTACAAACAGGTGCAGAGGAAAAGCTCTTTGAACCAAACTCTGAGTTCGGCAAAGCCGCCACTTATTTCCTCAGCCATTGGAATGAACTCACACAGTTCGTTAGGCACACAGGCGTTCCTCTATCGAACTCTACTTCCCAGAGAGGTTTAAAGCCAAGAGCCTAGTACAGAAAAAACTCGTATTTTTTTAAAAACCTTATCACGGCTTTTACAGGCGATGTTCTATCTTCGGTCATTGAGACCGCAAAACGATGCGAAGCCAATGTTCACCATTACCTCACGCAACTCCAGCTCCATAGAAAAAAAGTGGAACAAAATCCCGAGTGCTGGTTGCCTTGGAATTAACTATCCAACCTATCAACAGCATAGCTCTATCAAGAAAACACTCACATTCAGAAAAATTGACCTTCAGGTTTACTGTCACGAAATTAATGAGGAAGGACCCTATAATTATGATGACTAATAGAATTCCAAGAGTAACAGAGTTTCATTACGAAACAGTATCTGATACTTGGCACATATATAGCATCAAATCTATGAATAGAAACTCTAATTTAAATAAACCTAATTGGATTATAATGAGACATGACAAGAATATGGTAAAGAAAATTTTCGCGTTTATCGAAGTTCTATTCATTTTGGTAGTTTACACTGAAGGATATGCTCAAAATCGATGCGCGCAAATATTAACTCTATCCGAACAGAATACAAAAAATGCAGATCATTGCCCTTATTGAAAAAGAATCCTTACTGAGTTCATTTAATTTTATTGCTCGCACTATTAGAGGTGAAACACCGCCACGAAATATAGACTTATAAATTATGGAGAAAAATATATTTAAATGGGAAAAGTTTATCTCAGAAGTCAAAAGCCAGGGTAAATGGATTGAATTCAGAAATGCGGCACCTGAAATCATAATTAAAATAAATAGTAAATCCCCAACCTTATGTTTTTATACCAAGGATTATTCTCCTGCTTTTCCAAGTGATCAATATGCACCTATGGAATACAATATGAAATTGTATCTACAAAAGTTGATTAAAAAACTTAATACTCTTGTTCCAAAAGAATTTGAAAAAAAGCAGCCAAACTACAAAAAGACACTCGTCCCCGAATTTTAATGAAAGAGGCATTAAAACTTATGCGCAAACTTGAAATGGAATTTGAACACCGTTTTCCTACTTCAGGTCATCCTACTTATGATTCCTTTGTAAAGGCATTAAGAAAAAGTTCGGACCCTTACATTATTAAAGCACTAGCATTGGTTGAAGATGGGAAATTAATCCCTGCTATTCACACTCCTGATGGATTTTCAGAAGGATCTGAACTCGCTATGCAAAGGCCAGACCCACCAGATATCAGAAGGTCAATTTTATATTATGGCTTGCAAAACAGTCACGTGACAAAAGAAAGTCGAGGAGATGCAAATGTTAACACTCGTACTTATGTAGAGGCGAGCCTTCTCGGATTGAATGATTCAGAATATCAAAAATACCGAGATTCTGATAATGAATTGAAACCCAAGGCTGGAACACTTTTGATCGATGGAGAATACCCTAGAACTTCTATTTATCCAGCGAGAAGGTATGGTCAAGACTTGTGGATATTAAAAGAAGAAGTTCAAAATCGTATAGGGATATTCCCAGGAGACACATTAAATCATTTTTGGTTAATGCCTGAAGGAACCTATGGTTCTGAAATTTATAATACCGGAAATTTAAACGAGTTATATATACCATGGAAGTATCGTCTCTATCTTGTTCCGTTCATTGCCGGAGGGTTGAAAAAAGGGAAGGGAAACCAGCCTTTTTTGGAGGATGGCTGGATTGGACAAACTTATCAGGATCATCATTGGTGGGAAATTGGCTTTTTAGGCCCACTTACTATAAATGATATAAAGCAATTTATTTTTCTACAAACACCGCCATCAGGAGAATTCTTAACTGAATTGAAATATAGAAATATAGAAATTCTAGATGGACGAGATGGAATTCCTGTCATTTGGAACGGTCAATGAAATCTCTCCTAAAGCTGTATGATTCAAGTAAACCGCCTTCGGCGGTAAAGAACACCGGTCTTTAATCTAGTTTCTGTTTTCGTTGTTCTTTCAGATGATGAGCTCTGCTCAATTCTATTTGTTTAACTAAAATTCAAAATTTGTCTCATTAAAAGAAAAATCCCTCCCGATGGTTTGGTGTCTAAACAACCCAAAAAGGAGGGATTTATGATCGAGAGTTTTCTCGGCAGATTTGAAGAAGAACTTAAGCTCAGGGGCCGTGCAAACGGAACAGTTTATGCTTACAAGACAGAGGTTAGACGCTTTGCGAATTGGTTTGGTCGGCCTCTAGTCGAGATTTCGGTAGAAGTTGTCAAAGAATACCAACTAAAGTTGATTCGTGACGGGTACAAAAATCGCACGATAAACGTGCGCCTGGGAGCCATCCGGTTTTTGTGTCTATTCGTTCTGAATAAGGATTGGCAGCTTTTATTTGTTCCTCGGATGAGAGAGCCATCGACGGTGCCACGGCATTTGTCGCCAGAGGAAGTTCATAGGTTGTTGAGCTTTTGTCGCGATGGGGTGGAGAGAACGCTACTGATGACTCTTTATTCTACAGGGGTTCGAGTTAGTGAGTTGATTAATATAAGGATTGAA